>MEDT01000011.1 GCA_001724175.1 Cytophagaceae bacterium SCN 52-12
AAGAAAATACGGTCGTGATCTATGCTTCCGACCAGGGCTTTTATCTCGGAGAGCACGGGTGGTTTGACAAACGTTTCATTTACGAGCAATCGATGAGGACGCCGTTCGTGATCAGGTACCCGGGCGTTATTGCACCGGGAACTGTGGTTGACGAGCTGGTAGCCAATATTGATTGGGCTCCGACCATGCTGGACATCGCCGGTGTTAAGGTGCCCGGAGAAGTACAAGGGGCATCGTTCCTGCCGCTGCTGAAAAAAGATACACAGAAAACGGATTGGAGAGATGCGGTGTATTACCACTATTATGAATTCCCTCAGCCGCACCATGTATACCCGCATTTCGGTTTGAGGACCGATCGCTACAAGCTGGTGCGCTTTTACGGAGGCGTGGATGCCTGGGAATTCTACGACCTGCAAGAGGATCCCGATGAGCTGAACAATCTTTACGGGGACGGGACCAGCGAGGTCATCGTCTCGCTGAAGGAAAAGCTCGGAAAGCTGATAGAACAATACCAGGATGATGAAGCGAAGGCGCTGATGAATTGATCTTCCCGGGGGACAGAGTTATTTTATCCGAAACAGGAAGTTTTTAAAGTTTTGGGGCTTAACTTCGCTGTTCAAATTATTGTTACCTATATAAACTCCTGTTTGCAATGTATACCGGCTTTAAACACCTCCATTCGACTATTGCATTATTGCTTTTAATAGTATTTGCACTGGCGCTGGTCTTTCATATTATCGGATTGCTGACATCGTCACAATATAGCAAAGGGCACAGGGTTGCGGCGCTGGTGGGGTTGATCGCAAGCCATCTGCAGCTGCTGGTGGGGTTGGTTCTGTATTTTATTTCGCCGCTTGGCGTTTCCAACCTGTCAGGCGATACCATGAAGGATTCCCTGGGAAGGCTGTACGCGCTCGAGCATCCTTTGATCAATATTATAGCGATCGCCCTGATCACAATCGGCTATTCGAAGGCTAAGAAAGCAACTACCGACAAGCAGAAGTTTACCAAAATAGTGGTGTTCTATTCTTTGGGGCTCATCCTCATCCTGTCCCGTATTCCATGGCAGACCTGGGCCCTTATCAATTGAGCCCCTGCTCCCGAGTAAGGCGCAGGATATGTCCTGCCTGAAATCCCCTGAGTTTTTGATGCCGGATGGCAGTAAGACTCGGGGGATTTATCTTTGTAAGGACAGTTACAATATTCACTCATGAATAATCCGTTTGCAGAAGCCTACTTTTCAAATAACGGCTGGACGCCCCACAGGTTCCAGCTCGAGAGCTGGGAGGCTATTGCTCAGGGACATTCCGGACTGTTGAACGCGCCGACCGGGTTTGGCAAGACCTATGCGATATGGTTTGGTATCCTGCAGGATTACTACCGGCAGGAGAAACCGGGAAAAAAGCGGCTTCATGCGCTCTGGATAACTCCTTTGCGCGCTCTTTCGAAAGAAATACTCCTGGCTACCCAACGTGTGAGCGAGGACCTTGAGCTGGATTACCGCGTCGAGCTGCGTACCGGCGATACCCCGGTAAGCGCCCGTCAGAAGCAGAAGACCAATCGCCCACATGCCCTGATCACCACGCCTGAGAGCGTTCATTTGCTGCTCGCTTCCAAGGGGTACCCCGATTTTTTCAGCGGGCTCGATTTCGTGGTGGTGGATGAATGGCACGAGCTCATGGGGAACAAACGGGGCGTATTGGTAGAGCTGGCGCTAAGCAGGCTGAAAAGGATCAACCCGGGCCTGAAAATCTGGGGTATCTCCGCTACCATAGGTAATCTGGCGGAGGCCCGGGATATACTCCTGGGCAATGACAGCGCCGGCGTGCTGGTAAAGGCCGATCTGAGGAAGGATATGCATATAGAAACGCTGCTTCCCGAAGAGCTTGAGAAATTTCCCTGGGCAGGGCATCTCGGTATCAAGATGATTGATAAGGTGCTGCCTGTCATAGATTCGCATCATTCCACCCTGCTGTTTACCAATACAAGATCACAGGCTGAAATCTGGTACCATAGGCTGCTCGAGAGGGAGCCGGCGCTGGCAGGGCAGATCGCGCTGCATCATGGATCGCTGGGAGAGGATCTAAGGCTGTGGGTAGAAGAAAACCTGCATGCGGGGAGGCTCAAAGCGGTAGTTTGTACGAGCAGCCTTGACCTGGGCGTCGACTTCAGGCCTGTCGACTGCGTGGTTCAGATCGGGTCGCCCAAAGGAGTGGCCAGGTTTATGCAGCGGGCGGGAAGGAGCGGTCACCAGCCCGGCGCTCTCAGCAAGATCTACTTCCTGCCGACGCACTCTCTGGAGATCATGGAGGGAGCTTCGCTCCGGTATGCCATTGCCCACGGTATGTACGAAAAACGCCAGCCGTACATCAGATCTTTCGATGTGCTGGTCCAGTATATGGTTACCCTGGCGGTATCGGAAGGGTTTAAAGCGAAGGATTTATTCAACGAGATCAAAACAACTCATTGTTTTGAATCGGTCAGCGGGGAAGAATTTTCCGAATGCCTGCTGATGATCACGCAGGGAGGGAAAAGCCTGCAGGCTTACGACGAATTTCATAAAGTGATTGTCGAGGAAGGCGTTTATAAGGTTGTCGACCGGAGGATAGCGATGCGGCACCGGCTGAGCATTGGCGCGATAGTGTCGGAGGCAATGATGCAGGTCAAATACATGAAAGGAGGCAGCCTGGGAAGCATAGAGGAAAGCTTTATTTCGAAATTGCAGCCGCATCAGGCTTTCTGGTTCAGCGGCAGGCTGCTGGAGCTGGTGAAGATCAACGGGATGCAGGCTATCGTAAAGGCATCGGCCAGGAAGAAAGGAATCGTGCCGTCGTGGATGGGAGGGCGCTTTGCTATCACCACCGATTTCGCTACTGCCTTACGGCATACGTTCGGAGAGATCGGGAAAAAAGAAGGATCGCGGCCGGCAAACCGGTGGCCGCCGGTTCGCTGGCCGATAGAATTGAAATTTCTCAGCCCGCTTTTCGACGAACAGCAGAAAGTTTCATGCCTGCCGGGGGAAAACGAGATTTTGGTGGAGTACATCAGGACCCGCTATGGGTTCCATCTTTTTGTTTATCCTTTCGAAGGAAAGCTTATTCATGAAGGGATGGCCGCCATTACGGCTTTTCGTCTCAGCAGCATCAGGCAGACCTCGTTCAGCATAGCCAGCAACGAATACGGTTTTGAGCTGCTCAGCGAAACGGAATACGATATCGAAAAAGAGATAGGCCTGGGACTTTTCGGAGCTGAGAACCTTATGAAGGATATCAACTCGGGGATCAACGTATCCGAAATGGCGCGGAGGCGCTTCCGGGACATAGCAGGTATTGCCGGTCTCGTTTTCCAGGGCTACCCGGGAAAACCTGTAAAAGCGAAGCATCTGCAGGCAAATTCCGGCTTGTTTTTCAAAGTCTTTGAAAATTACGATTCGGACAACCTGCTTCTCAGGGAGGCATATGACGAGGTTTACCAGTTCCAGCTGGAGTTTGCAAGGTTATACCGCATTTATGAACGGATCAGCAGTCACAGGATTATTTTTATGAAGCCCGCCAATCTTACCCCGTTTGCTTTTCCTATATTCGCCGAATCTTTCCGGGAACGGTATTCCAACGAAGATTGGGAAACCAGGCTTGAGAAGATCAAAAAGCAAATTACCTAACCGGTTGAGCGCTTCGCCAGGAAGGCGACGCGGCCCGGGTAGCCCAGATGAACGTTCGGATCAACCAGGTAGCTTTGACATTTTTACCGGAAAGGGCTTTGTTCCTGCCCGGGATAAAAACGCTGTGTATAGCAGACTGGCACCTGGGGAAAGCGGCGCACTTCAGGAAGTCGGGAATACCGGTGCCCCAACCCGGCATAAGCAGGGAGTTTGCGCTGATAGAAAGGCTCGTGGAGACATACGACGCCGGGCAGGTGCTTTTCCTGGGAGACCTGTTTCATAGTGTGAAAAACAACGATTGGCACGAATTCGCGGGTTTTGTAAGCAACCTGCCGCAGATAAAGTTCAAGCTTGTTAAAGGAAATCACGATATCATCCCGGCAAGGTTTTTTGAAGAGCTGGACATTGAGGCGGCTGTTTCTTTTACGTGGGAAAACCGGGTCATTTTTACCCACGAACCGCTGTACGACCGGACTCCCGAAGGACTGCTGAATGTGGCAGGCCATATCCACCCGGGATATAGCGTGAGGCTGAAAGCAAGACAGGGGGTCGTCCTGCCGTGCTTTCATTACAGCAGCCCGACGCTTTTATTACCCGCCTTCGGTGAGCTGACAGGCTTTTATCGTATGGAAAGGGGCGCCGGCCAGGAGGTTTACTGCATCCTTGGCAACGAGGTGATCTTAGTCTGACTGTGCCTGCCTTTTGTTTTTGCCGAGACGGAAATGATGAGCCCGAGCAGCACCAGAAGCGTCCCGGCGACCGTAAAGCCGGTAATGGGTTCGTCCATCAGGAGCCAGGCGTAGTAGAATCCGAAGATCGGGCATAGGAACAGCCACATGGATGCCTTGATAGTGTCTCTCTTCAGGAGGTAGAACCAGCATGCCAGGGAGATGACCGAGACGACGAAGCTCAGCCACGTGACCGATTTCCAGAAGGTTACATCGAACCTGTGCTTATCGAAATCGGCAAATACGGCCGTAAAAGGCAGCAGGATAAGCGCCCCGATGAAAATCTGCCATCCGTTAAGCAGCAGGCTGGGCAGCTTCCACTGTATGGAGGCATAATAGACGCTGGCGGAAGAGACGACAAACATGGCGGCCATCAGTAGCATTATACCAAGAAGGGAGGTCTGTCCGTTACCAAGAAGCGGGTAAGCAGCTATCGCGACGCCGGTCAGCCCGAGGAACAACGCGGCTATATCGGATCTGCCGGGTGCTTTTCCAAGCCATAGGGTAGATAGAAACGTGATAAACAGGGGGTTGGTCGCAACTGCCAGGCTGCCTATGCCGGCGGAAGTGTGCTTCATTCCCCAGACATAAAGCATCAGGAACAGTGCCGTATTCAAGATGCCGAAAATAGTCAGCTGCTTCCATTCTTTGCCTTTGGGCAGGCGGTATTCCGGGCCTTTTTTTAACGAATATGTGAATATTAATAAAAAGCTTCCGGACAGCGCAAAGCGCATATTGGAAAGAATGAAAGGATCGCCGTGGATCAGCCCGAATTTTGTGGCGACGGACGCAGATGCCCAGGTAAGGGAAAAAAGCAGGCCTATAACGATATTTTTCAAGACGACGGACGAACAGGCTCCAAAATTAACAATATGATTTCTTTCAGCGAGCTTCTTTTACTAATTTTAAAGCCATGAACCGGAGGTTGTGGAAACTTTGCTGTCTTCTTCTTTTAATTACATCTTTTGCCCGGGGGCAACTCCGGTACACCTATGACTTCAGCAATGGGT
This sequence comes from Cytophagaceae bacterium SCN 52-12, assembly GCA_001724175.1. Taxonomy (GTDB): domain Bacteria; phylum Bacteroidota; class Bacteroidia; order Cytophagales; family Spirosomataceae; genus Ravibacter. The sequence goes on from MEDT01000011.1 coordinate 5,400, forward strand.
TTAATTCCGTTGAAAACGGCGGTCCGCCACTCAAAATATTAGGGGAAAAAGGAGAAATAAAAGATGCCCCGATCAAGGAATTGAAGGGGAATGTCAAGCTGGCCTACCATTTTTCGACCAATTCCGGGTTGAGCTTTGACAACAACCTGGCCAAAGGTTTCCTGGATAAGTCTTATAGTGTCGAGATATTCTTCAAATTTCAAAACCTCGACAGCTGGCGGCGGGTGCTCGACTTCAAAAACAGGACCAGCGATAACGGCTGCTACATCTTAGACGGCAAGGTGAACTTCTTTAACTTCGCGGTAGGCGAGAATGCTTCGGTACGGGCGGAGAAGTATACCCACTACATTTTTACGAGGGATCATAAAAAGGATATCATCCAGATCTTTATCGACGGGGAGCTCAAGCTCCAGTTCCCGGATAAGGGTAAAAACGCGGTATTGGGCAAAAGCCAGGTGCTGAATTTTTTCCAGGACGACCTGGTGGTCAACAATGAGGCCAGCGCGGGAGCAGTCGCTTATATACGGGTGTATGACGAGGTAGTAGACCCGGTTTTTGTAAGAAGGAGATACAGGGACCTCTGGAGGAGTATTTTCTCGGGCAGTACGGCGGAAGAGACGGCTTCGGAAGGAGAATCGACATATGCCGACGACGTAGCCGTCACCGGGAGGATCTATGATTCAGGCAGCCTCCAGCCGGTGGGAGGGGCAGAGCTGCATCTTAAGAAAGGAGGCGATTCCCTGGTCTCGGTCAACAAAACGGTAAACGGGGACTATAAGCTGCTCGTAAGACCCAATACGCCCTACAGGCTCGACGTATATGCTAAAGGATACAAGCCCCGGGGAATAGAGATAGAGCCTGTTTCCGAGTCGGGAAGCCTCAGGGAAAATATCCGGATGGAAGTGGAGCACTTCACCAAGCCTCTGGCCGTATTTGGTTTCGAGCAGGGAAAAGACGCTTTTACGGGCGATATTACGGGCGGCCTTGACCTGGTAGTCAGCTTCCTGAAGGACCGGCCGGACCTGGGCGTAAAGCTGGACGGCCATACCGACAATGTAGGTGATTTCGATAAGAACGTGGAGCTTTCCTGGCACCGGGTAAACCAGATCAAAAAAGAGCTTGAAAGCAGGAATATTTCTCCTGCCCGGATTTTGACACAAGGGTACGGACCGGTGAGGCCTGTCAGCCTGAATGCCACCGAAGAGAGCAGGTCGAGAAACCGCCGGGTAGAAATATGGCCCGTCCATATCGGGAAGGCGCCGTGAAGTAAGCCGCTGATGCGATAGCTTAATTTGGAATATACCCGCTTTCCCTGATCGCGCTCTTTCCGGCCGGGGTCTGGAGAAGCTCGTAAAGCTTGTAAGCCATAGAGTTCCGGTCGAGGTCCGAACGGATCACCACGTACACTTCTGCCGTGTAAGGATAGGTCCTGGAAGAGATCGATTTCTGGTCGGGGTAAATTCCGTTGACGGCAAGGCTTTTTACGTTTTCATTGTCCCTGACAATCCGGTCCTTATAATAATATACCGTGTAGCATATTCCGTTGACGTCGTTGCGTATGGTTACAAACGCCTGGAGCATGGTGGATACGATTTCTTCCGGCCATTCCGGCAGCTCCTGTCCCTGCATGACCAGCGCTTCCATCAGCTCCTGGCTCCCGGAGTTAGCGTTCCGGATGTAAGGATTGATCTTTACATCCCTGCCGCCCACTTCTTTCCAGTTTGTGAGCTTGCCGAGATAGATGTCCCGGAGCTGTTCGGAGGTAAGCGATTTGACGGGATTCGATGGGTTGAGGAGGAAGACAAGGGCGTCAAGCGCAATGGGAGTTTCGATCAGGGTGACGCCCTTGCTGTCGGCGTACGCCTTTTCATCATCCGACATTTTCCGCGCGGAAAGCGTCAGGTCGGCCTCGTTGTCGATCAGGTTGATAAAAGACTGGTGTGTCTGCGATGTTTTGATCCTTTCCCGGAAAAACTCGTAGGGAACGTCGTCATAATCCGGCAGTAACCCCCAGGTGTTGTCTAAGTGCAGAGCCTGCCGCCATTCGTATCGTGCGCCCAGCAGCTTGCAAGCGATCAGCGTCTGGAGAGGCTGAACGGACGTAGACCCGTCTATCCGGGGGAAATTTTCCTGCGTGATGCCTTCCAGGACAAAAGGAGGAGTCACTTCTTTACGATCGCAGGAGAGCAGGAAAAGGCTGATGAGGATGATAGCGGAAATTCTCATTTCAGAAGGATTAAGTTCGTACAAAGACCGGCTTGGTAACAGGATCTAAAAACATACAAAATGGTTGGATAAAAATCCCCGGATTTGTATTGTGTCCTTCTACCGGATGCCGGTCTTTGCGTAGCCTTCGCCCTCCCGGCTTCAGTTATTAACCAGCTTCATTGCCCCCTCGCTATACCGTTCGCCGGTATCGGGGTATTTTGTCAAAAGCCCATCTATACGAAGCAGGTCCTCTCCTGATAGTACCGCTTCGGCCGCGGCCACATTTTCTTCCAGGTATTGGATGCGCTTCGTACCCGGAATGGGAATGAGGTCTTCTCCCTGGGCCAGTACCCACGCCAGGGCAAGCTGCGTCCCTTTCAGTCCTTTCTCTGCTGCCAGCTGATTGAGCCCGGCGGCCAGCTGACGGTTATTCTCAAGATACCGGTCCTGGTAGCGCGGGAGACCGCGGCGGAAGTCGTCGGCCGCAAGCTGGTCTGTAGCATCAATGTTGGCAAACAGCCCGCGCGCCAGCGGTGAGTAGGGCACCAGCGCGATGCCCAGCTCCCGGATGGTCGGCAGGATCTCAGCTTCTATGTCCCGGCTCAGAAGCGAATACTCCGACTGCAGGGCCGTGACAGGGTGTACCGCATGCGCTTTCCGTATAGATGCCGCCGATGCTTCCGAAAGGCCGATATAGCGGACTTTACCTTCCCTGACCAGGTCGGCCATTGCGCCGACGGTTTCTTCTACCGGCACGTTCGGATCTACCCGGTGTGCGTAATAGAGGTCGATGGTATCGATTCTCAATCGCTTCAGGCTGGCTTCTACGGCAACTTTCAGCCAGGCGGGCGAGCCGTCGAAATACGTTCCCGGCGAAGCGCTGCTCCCGGCTACCCCGTCTTTAAACCGGAACCCGAATTTGGTAGCGATAAAGATTTTGTCGCGGTGAGAGGCCAGCAGTTTTGAGAGCAGTTCCTCGTTGGCGCCGTTGCCGTACATATCGGCCGTATCCCAGAAGTTAATGCCCAGCTCCAGGGCCCGCTCCAGTGTGGCGATGTTCTGCTGCTCGTCTGTCGGCCCGTAGGCAAAGCTCATTCCCATACAGCCCAGACCAATGGCCGACAGCTGTATCCCCGTGTTTCCTAGTTTTCTGTATTGCATCATTCATGAAGTTTTGTTTAGGCAAAATTAGGGTCGGCGAGGAACCCGCAGCTTATAAAAATCAAACGGATCGATATAGAATTCAAACAGTCGCTTCCCTGAACCGGTTGGGAGAAACACCGGTGTGCTTTTTAAAGAACAGGGTGAAGTAGGGAGGATATTCAAAGCCCAGGCTATAGGCTATTTCGGATATGTTCCAGTCGGTATGGGTCAGCAGCGCAGAGGCTTCCTGAACGATCCGGGCTGCGATGTGTTCGGATGTTGTCTTGCCCGTCACCTCTTTAACCGACCGGTTGAGGTGATTGACATGCACCGAAAGCGCCTTCGCATAGTCGGCAGGGCTTTTGAGCTTCAGGGTAAGTGCAGGCGAATCAATGGGGAACTGCCTTTCCAGCAATTCCATAAACAAAGCGGCCATCCGGGTCGAAGCGTTGGCATATGCATGGAAGTTTTCGGCGGGATTGGCCTTCATGGCCAGGTGGATCAGCAAATGCAGGTAGCTGCGCAAAATATCATATTTCTGCGCATAGCCTGAGCTGATCTCAGCAGTCATTTTGAGGAAGATGGCCGATATTTCATCCAGCTGTCCCAGGGCCGGAAAGAAAACCGGATTGCTGCCGATTTTGAACAACGGGGACTCCTGCAGGCTGCCCACCCGCTCGCTGTTCCGGATAAAATCCTCGGTAAAAAGACAATACCAGCCCGATTGCTCTTCCGATTCGGCTTCCCATGAATAGGGTACCACGGGATTGGAGAAAAGCATTGCGGGCCTGTCAATTTTTACCCATTTATCGGCATAATAGAGGGTGCCTGTTCCGATAATGAGCGAGACTTTATAAAAATCGCGGCGGCTGTAAGGCGTCACCACGGAGCAGGTCTCCCGGGAGAAAACATTGATATGTCCTATGCCGGCCATCCCGGGTAAAATGTCTTCGCGCGCGTGGCCTGGCAGGCGTTTGTAAAATTCGGATACGGTTTCAGCGCGATTCATTGAGCAAAGTTATAAAAATCAAACAGGAAACGGCGCGGATTGCGTATTATTTCCTGTTCGTGAATTCGTGGCTAAAGACATCCTTTATGCCCCCGCCTTTTAAAGCCAGTATATATTTATCGATATACAGCGCCTTGTCCTTCGATTTATATTGTTGTATAAAGCGTGGATGTTCGAGGACGGTCATACGGTCAAACAGCTTTTCCGTTCTGTTCAGCTTGCTGAGGAAATCCGCATTTTTCTTTCCCAGTATGAATACTTCTGAAGTGTCCAGCCCCAGGCTGATGTGCTTTTTCAGCGATGCGATCATAAACCCTTTGACTTTTTCAAAAAGATCAGGATCGTCATAATAATTGGCATTAAGCCATTTGCCGTCCTTCGTGCGCCGGAGAATTGCCAGCGGAAAGGGGGAATTGATATAAATATCTTTATAAAAGCCGGCCGGGCCGCCGTAGGCTTCAATCATATCGTACATAAAAACAGAGGAAACTTCGTGTGTGTAAGCCGACGTCATTCTGATGCCGCAGACGCTGTAGAGTCGTTTGGTATCTGTAAACGGAACTCCCGTTACACCTGCCCCGTGCCGGCTTGGATTAATCCCTACAAGAAATTTCCGCTGGTCGGAGTCGTTGTAATATTGATGGTAAAACTGCTGCATCACCTCCATCGTTTCGGGATTATCCAGGTAGGGGTTCAGCACGAGGAAGCCCTCCGGCAGCTCGCCGGCGTAATGCAGCGTCCGGTTAAAATCAATTACTTTTTCGGCAAAAGTTTTTATCATGGAAAAAGGCAATTTATATATGCTGATGGCATTTGCCGGTAAAGTTATCTAACTTGACAGACTAATTTGGCCGAAGCGCCCGACAGCTGACCGAAAGCCGGTGCGATGCAGGCATTCTCCCGAAAGAGAACGAACTAAATCATGAAAGATTCAATAGCTGCGCTTTTATTTACTTTCCTCATTCATTCTGTTAGTTCTGCCCAATACATCAAAGCGGATTTCGGGGTTCATTCCAGCGCTTACGCCAACAAAATCGGATTGCCGATCGTAGACCGGAAAATAACCGGCTATTCAGCCAGCATCGGTCTGGATCATCATAAGAGAAAGTGGTTTTACCTTTCCTCTCAAATTGGTCTTTTTCAGGTAGGGGGAATCGACAGGATCCATCCCACTCCGGGTCGGGGTTATGATGAAAACGGGGAATTCAGAGAAAAAAAGAATAATATTCACCTGAACACGACATTCAGGGCGTTTATTGAGGAAAAGAAGGGGTTAGCATTTTTTTTGGGAGCGGGGCCATACCTGAATATCCCGACCGGCTCAGGCAGGTTCGAAAATCCTTTCTATCGTGATTTTTACAGCATAAAATCGTATGCAGGAGGTAAAGCTGAAACGGGATTTACCGCGGATATTAATCGGATACGATTAGGAATGACGGGAGCCTACCTGTTTAGCGTAACGCCGTCTGCAGAAAGTGAGGCGTTAAAACTAAGGAACAACAACTGGGTAGTTTCGCTCTTTCTGGGATACCGGATTTCAACCCGTCAGGAATGATCCGGCTCATTATTTTCTCTCAACCGCTCCATTTCCCTTCTCAGCGTCTCTTTTTCCGCTTTTGATTTGCTCCGTTCGATGGCCTGCCGGTAGTGGGCAATGGCTTTACAGGCATCAGTACCGGCGTACAGGAAACCCAATAGGGCATGGTAGTCGGCGTTATCTGCCAGATCCAGCTTTCCGGCTTCCCGTATACCTTCTTCCGGACCGTAGACCCTGGAAAAAGCGAAAACCCTGCTCAGCACGGTTACGGGAGCGTATTCAACGAGCATAAGCTGGTCATATAGCTGCAGGATATGCTGCCATTTGTTTTCGCCCGCAGGCGCGGTATGCCAATAGGCGATACCGGCTTCGAGGTGGTACCTGGATACCTCGTCGCCGGTGCAGGCGTTGACCAGGTAGTAGTGTCCTTTAGCGATCAGCGAATGATCCCACAAGGTTTTGTCCTGCTCATCAAAAAGGATGACCCTGCCCTGAGGATCTATCCTGGCGTCGAGCCGGGAGCTTTGGTAGCACATTAAAGCCAGCAGCGCATTGGCCTGCGGGGTGCTGGTCAAAGGGTTTTCGGTCAGCAACAGGGCCAGCCTCACCGCTTCCGAACAGAGGTCTTTCCTGATCTGCAGGTTGTTGGTTTTGGAGAAATAGCCTTCGTTAAACAGCAGGTATAACGTTTTCAGAACAGTAGGCAATCTCGACCGGATTTCCGGTTCACTCAGCTCCCTGACTTGAAAATTATCGTTCCGGAGCCTTGTCCGGGCCCGGTGCAGGCGTTTTTTGACGGTTTCGGGCTTGGACAAAAATGCGCTGGCTATTTCTTCTATGCTGAAGCCGCACAATATCTGCAGGGCCAGGCAGATCTGGCTTTCGATGGAATAATCAGGGCTGCAGACCGCGAAGATCATGGCGAGCTGGCTGTCGGCAATCCGCCGGTCGCTGTAGTCAAAATCATCTTCCGCTGCTGTTTCGGGCTTAAGCACATCTCTGATTTCTGTTTCAAACAAGGCAATGCGCCTGAAATAATCCCTGGTTTTGTTATTTGCAACAGTGTAAAGCCAGGCCACGGGATTTTCTGGCATGCCGTGGATCGCCCAGCTCTCAGATGCCTTCAGGAAGGTTTCGCTTGCAATATCTTCAGCGATCTCTATGTGTTTCAAACCAAAATGACGACACAGCACGGTCGTCATCCTGGCGTATTCCTGCCGGAACAGGTGGGGAAGAAGCGTCTGATGCGGCTCTCTTTCTTTCAATATCAGTCTCGTTTTAAGACTTCCCTTACTTCAATATTCCCGCCGATTTTGAAAATGGGGTTCCCTTTTGCCATTTCCACCGCTTCGTCGATGGTTTCCGCTTTCACGACAATGTAGCCGCTGACAAACTCCTTGATCTCGGTATAAGGCCCATCGGTCACTACATTATCCGGTCTTACGGTTTTGGCGCTGCCGGGAGCAGGCATCAGCGTGTTCCCCTTGTCCGCCAGCTTGTTTTGCGCGGCGATGCCCGCCAGCCAGTTCATCCGTTCCTGCGTCTGCTCAGGCGACGGCCTGAACCCGGAAATGTCCTTCAATCTGAAAATCAACGCAAATTCTTTCATTTTAGTGAAAATTTAATGGTTTATGCCCTGATGACGATCGGGATGGGAGAACGGGGACATTAACCGGCAGTTTTTTTTAGAAGGATCACCCGTCAGTTTATATATAGAAACGAAGATGAAAGATTTTACTAATTTGCATAAATTGTTTTCAATATTAAAAAGCCAGAATGTTTTGTGAAATCCCCGGAGCAATGTCAGAATATCGCGGAAGTAAGATATGCTATTGACTTCATTGACAACGAAATTGTCAGGCTCATATCGGAAAGAGAGAAATATGTAAAAAGGGCTTCGGTATTCAAAGCTTCCGAAGCGGCTGTCAGGGATGTTGACCGGGTGTCTGAAGTGATAAAAAGTAAAAAAGCGCTCGCTGCCCGATACCAGACATCGGAAGATCTGATAGAACGTATTTACTCGACTATGATCAATTATTTTGTGGACAGGGAATTGGACGAGTGGAGGTCAACCCGTCATGAGTGATCCGAAACCGATCTATAAAACCCGCGTAGCCGTCATCGGAGCGGGACAGGCGGGCCTGTCGGCGGCCTACTACCTGAGTCAGAGAGGGCTGCAGGCCGGGAAGGATTTCGTGATCCTTGACCAGTCCCCGCGACCAGGCGGCGCCTGGCAGTACCGGTGGCCGTCGCTGACCCTTAGCACTGTCAACCGTGTGCATGACCTGCCCGGGCTCCCTTTCTCCGATACGCTCGGCGACGACAGCCCGACCGTGCAGGCCAGCGTGGCCGTACCGCATTATTTTGATGTGTATGAGCATACCTTCGGACTTTTGGTCTACCGGCCGGTAAAGGCGTCGGTAGTCTGCCGGAGAGACGGGCGCTTCCGGATAGAAACCGACCGTGGATGGTTTTCGGCTGAAGGGCTGATCAACGCGACCGGTACATGGGAAACGCCTTATATCCCGGAATACCCGGGCGCCGGCTTGTTTGAAGGGCTCCAGCTCCACACCCGTGACTACCAGACGGCAGCCGCTTTCGAAGTGAAACATGTGGTGATCGTCGGCGCGGGAATTTCGGCCGTCCAGCTCCTCGATGAAATATCGCGGGTCACGACCACTACCTGGGTAACCCGCAGGCCGCCCGTTTTCAGGGAAGGACCTTTTGACGAGGCGGCCGGGAGAAACGCTGTGGCGATTGTGGAAGACCGCGTAAGAAAAGGACTGCCGCCCGGATCGGTGGTGTCGGTAACCGGCCTGCCGGTTACGCCCGCGATCGAGGCCATGCGCGACCGGAATGTATTGCAGCGGCTTCCTATGTTCAGCGAGATCACCCGCACGGGCGTCAGGTGGGCGGACGGGAGCGAGGTCGCTGCCGACGTGATCCTGTGGTGTACGGGTTTCAGAAGCTCGCTCGACCATCTTACCCCGCTGCTGCTGCGTGAGGAAGGCGGGGGCGTTGTGATGACCGGCAGGCTGGCGACGCAGGTGGCAAAAGACCCGCGCATCCACATGATCGGCTATGGTCCGTCGGCCTCAACTATCGGGGCCAACCGGGCAGGGCGGGCGGCAGTTACGGAGTTGCTGGCCACGCTGGGTGGAACAGCTGAAAAAGGCTAAAGGCTTATCTGAATCCCGCCTGTATAGCCTACGCTCATACCTGTAAAGCAATTCCTTTTTTCTCTTGTCCAAAAGTAGCTGCTATACAGGGAGGTATAGGCTTCGTTATTGAATTGCGTTACATTGAACGCAGGTCCGGCGAAGATCTCAACGCGTTTGGCAATACGCAAAGTGGGAAGCAGCCTTATCCCGTGCTTGGAATAGGAAAAATCGCTAAAGTCTGTGAGCGATTGCGAGAATGCTTCAGCATTCAGTAAGAAGTGTTCGCTTTTCACAATGTGAGCCCCTATACCGGCCTGGAAGCCATAAAAATCTTTGCTGCGCTTCGAGCTCAGGTTATATCCCAGGCCTATGAGCCCGTAGAGCACCCTTCCGCCCGAACGGTAGGTGATCATACCTGTGCCGGTTTCGTCGTAGCTGAGCCCGACAGCCTGTTTCCCGTTTTTGATAATATTGATGATGCCGATAGGGTAGTCACTGCTTTCAGCGAGGTTGATCAGTCCGGCTATCTGGACTCCTTTCACGTCGCGGGCTCTATTGATCAGTCCGGCTACCTGTGTACCTTCAACGTTACCGGCTTTGTTGATCAGGCCGGCTATCTGCAGTCCATGCACATCATCTGCTATATTGATGAGACCTGATATCTGTATCTCCGCGTCGCCGCTGGTATTGGTTAATCCCGCTATTTGAACTCCTTTGGTTTCCTTTTTTGTGAAATTTCCCAGGCCCGCTACCTGCACCCCGTGAGCCGAATTCCCGACCTGGTTGATCAATCCTGCCACCTGGAGCCCCCGGGCATCCTGTTTGATGTGATTGGAAATCCCGGCAATTGACAGTACATTTTCGTTTTTTGAGATCCCGGAAAGGAGGTGAAGCGAAAAATCGTTCGATATCTTCGGGGCATTGCTGCCGTTGCTGCTTATGGGATAAATAAACCCTATATGAACTTTTTGGAGTGTATCGGCCTGCCCGAAAGATTGAAAACAAACAGCGGCAATTGCCCATACGGAAATGATTACTTTTTTCATCGGAATAAAAAGGTTTAAGCTGTCAGGTGTGAGGTGTTAGCTTTTATATATACCGGTTTGTGCGCCGTTTATGGCTAAAACCTAAAACCTGCCACCTAATGGCTGTTTAATGAAATTTTTGAGTTTTAATACGGTTGTCCGGAATATGCGATTTTTGTATTCCCGTTTCATTTGTATGACAACCCTTATAGAGGAAACCCTAAAATATTCCGCTATTTTCTCAGGTGAAGCGCTATGCCGGCCTGCCATCCGGCCCAAAGGATCCAGTTGCTTCCCAATGACAGGGGGCTGGTCCTGCTTTCAAAATAGGAGCGGGCGTTTCCGGCGACAGCATCGCCGGGAGCGCTTCTGTAGGCAGATAACGAAGGTCCTGCAAAAACGGATACGCGGGGAGAAACCCGGTAATGAAGCTCAGGCTGAAACCGGAGAAAGGAAACGGAGCTGTTCCATTTTCCCGAAGCCATAACGGCTTGTCCTGCCTCGAGCTGCGTCGTCCAGCGGTCACTTATCCTGACTTCGGTACCTACGTATAGACCAAAGCCGTAACGCAGCGGCTCATTGAAGAAATTACTGCCGAGAACGAGCGAAGTATAAAACCTGGAAGTCCCGGTTTTGATCGCCATCGCGGCTGGAAACACCTCATCGGTGTAAGCCTGGATATCGAGCTTACCGTTTTTTATAAAATTAAGGAGGCCGATGCTCACGCCGTCCGAGCTTTCGGCAAAATTGATCAACCCTACCTGGACGCCCGAAAGGTGCCGGGTGGAATTGACGACACCGGCTACCTGCACTCCCGAGGTAGTTCCTCCGACTGTATTAAATATTCCGCCTGCCTGGAATCCATTTACCGAATCAGCCACCGTATTGTAAAGCCCGCCTGCCTGGAATCCTTTGACGCTTCCCAAAACGGTATTAAAAAGGCCGGCCGCCTGGAAATATTCGGCGTTTTGCTTGGTCGTGTTGAATACCCCGGCTATTTCAGCCCCGTGCACCCCGCCGGTATAGCCTCCTATCATGTTGATGGAAACCTTGTTTACGACCTGTGAGCTCAGTTTTCCCTGCGTGCCGGCTCCAGGTACCAACGACATCTGGTAGGGGAGGGCCATAAAAAAGTTCCCCAAGTTGAGGCTATGGATTTTCTGGCTTTTGGAAACGAGGAAGCCCATCCTGAATCTCCCTCTCCTTTTAGAGCGGGCAATGACCACTTCGTCGAGCGCATAAATTTTCCGCGAGAGATAAATCCTGCCGGTTTCTTCTGTCCCCGTGTAGGTAAATGTGGTATCCTGGTAGCCCAGCCTGCTTATAGTGATGGATACGGGCAGAAGCTTCTCTTTTATCCGGAGCTTAAAATGACCATTGTCATCGGTTAATCCATAAACAAGATGAGCTTTGGAATAAACCGACGCATTGTCTATAACTCCCTCGTTTTCAATATCCCGCAAGACGCCTTCCAGGACGATATACTTTTCCGGATGAGCCTTTTGGATGATAATGTGCTCACCTACAACCTTGTACTGAAATGTGTCTTTGAAAAGTATCCTGAGCGTTTCCGAGACTTTTTTGCCGGTTACCTGCAGGCTCACCAGGCTGTCTTCCGCAATAAGGCCGCTGCTGTATGAAAAATAAAAATTCCCCTGCTTTTCCATATCGCCCAATACTGCTTTCAGCGGTTGTCCTACGGCCTGGATACTGACCTCCCGGTTCAGGGCTTTTTGAGCCATGACGGAGAGCGGGCATAGCAGTAAAGCAATCGCAAGACGCAGCATTCAGACCTATTCTAATACAATATTAGCAGGAGTTCGGGTTATTTTAATCTGCATGGTCTCGGAAATAACCTGGAGTATTTCAGGCAGCGTCTTGTTGTCAAAAACCGTATTGATCTTTTTCTGCTCTATCGCCGGATTTTTGATCACGATCGTAACATCGTAGATTTCATTAAGGCTCATAACCAGCTCCTGTAAGGGGGTGTCTTTACATACCAGTTTGCCGGTCCTGTAATAGCTGTAGAGCTCGCCTTTTATGGGCTGTTTTTCCATGAGCCCGCTATCGGAGGTTATTTTTTCGCCCGGCTTCACCCTGGCCGCCTGCCCGGCGTTCTCTACCTGCACCAGGCCGCTTTCTACTATTACTTCCGTTTTGCTTCCCAGCGTTTTTACGTTAAATGAAGTACCCAGAACGGTAATTTTTGTATTTCCGGCAGATATGATAAAAGGTCTTGACTTGTCGGGCCGGACATCAAAGAATGCCTCGCCCTGCAATGTGACCTCACGCTGCTTTTGATCAGCCATGCCTGCGGAATATTTCAGTGCGGAATGCTGGTTAAGCGTAACCGTCGTACCGTCGGGCAAGGTGTCGGTTTTTGTGAAGTTACCGGTAGCGGAAGTAATGTAGCGGTTATCCGTCCTCGAAACTGACAACACCCATAAGCCCGCAGCAACGACAACT
>MEDT01000012.1 GCA_001724175.1 Cytophagaceae bacterium SCN 52-12
TAGTATTAACATTTTGGGATAATTTCAATCCTGGCAGGATCACCTCCGGGCATGCTCCTGCGGCTTCTATTTCCATAAAGCCTGCCGGGTCGCTGTAAATACTGTACCTGACGCCTTGAAGTTCGGGGGATTTTCCGGGATCAGCATCCCGGATGTCTATATATTCCGCTCCCGGCGCTGGTTTTTCAGCCTGCCTGACTACGCGCAGTTTCCTGGCCGGGTCCCGGTATTCGATCCGGGGTACGGCCCCGCCGATCCCGACCTGGTAGCGGCGGGTCCCGTCGGTGATGCAATGGCAGAGTTCTCCTTCCCGGTAGCGCATATCCCGGCTGGGCGTGTCGTACAGATCCCAGACATCCTGCTCTTGCGCAGGAAACACGACTTCGCACCCCGGCCCTGAGTCGAACTGGCAAAGGCTCCACGGCGCCAGCAGGGCCTGGTTCCGGTCGAGTGGTCTTGTTCCCAGGTACTGAATGGATTCAGCCACGATCACCTCCAGCCCGGCTTGCAGGGCCCGGATCTGGATATCGCGTTCCAGAAGCAGCGGCAGGCCCGTCCCCCGGCTGTTGACCAGGTCGGCTTCGCTCTGGATCACCGCCCGGCCGGGGCTTTGACCGGTAAGCCGGAAGCGGGCATGGCGGATCCCTGCCGGCACGCGCCAGCTCCCGGTGGCGTAGGAATAGCCCAGGCTGGTCCCTTCCGGGGCCGGCCAGAGACCATCCCCGCCCGGGTTGTGGTAGGTGTCCAGCACGCTGTATCCGGAAACGGCCTGCGGGTTGACACGGTTGAGCACCCGGTTGTCATAGACGGCATAGAGCCTGCCTTCCAGGTCAAGACCGGCGATAAGGCCATGACTTGTACTGCCAATCAAATGGGCCCGCTTGCCTGAGGCGGCAAACAGGTCCAGCAGTTCGGTTGCTTTCATCCATTTTGCGATTTGGATCCTTCCAGGTACTCCCCGGCCAGCTGGCCGGCAGTGACAAAGCGCCCTCCTGCCTGCTTCAACAGCCCGCAGAGCCTGTCAAACTGCTCTACCGCATAGGGCCCGCAGTTTTGTGTAATAAACGGCAGGGGCTTTACGCTGCACTCCCCGAAATCGATCAAACCTTCCGGCATGGGATAATACTCCCAGGGATGCAGGTAAAAGCAAACCACCGGGCGGTGACCACGAGCACCCACATAACTGATAAACCCGTTGGCCTTTTCCATCAGCGCATCGGCCGACTGAGTCCTGAACAAAGGCCACTGGTCCCGGTCGCGCCGGTAAGGGTCGCTGCTTTTCATGTCCAGGTCACAGAAATTCGGGATTTCAAGAAGCGGCATGTCCCCCGGTCGGGTCCAGTCCTGCCGGGAAGGGAAGTAGGGCACAAAAGGCTCTGAATAAAAATACAGCGGGAAGGATGCATCAGAAATGTAGCCCAGCTTCTCCAGCACATTGACCACTTGGGTGCTGCCCCACAGCCTGGGACAACGGAAGCTGACCGGGGCTTGTCCCAGGACCTTTTGGATAATCTCAGTAGCGATCCTCAGCCGTCCTTCCACTTCGGAAGCCAGGATCGGCCAGTTATTGGGCAGAGGGAAGATCGGATCACCCAGCGTTTCATGGAACAGCCCGTGACAACCGGTCTCATGACCGAAGGAGTCCACAAGCTTTACCATCTCCGCATTGTTTTCGGCCGCATGGCCTGTCCAGTAAAAAGTGGCTTTCACCTGGTGCCTGTCCAGGATGTCCAGGATCGGCGGGGTGCCATGCTGCACCCCTTCGTAAAAAGGGGTATAGGAGCCGATGTCGGTTTCCATGTCGAAACCGAGCACGACGTCAAAAGCGGTGGTGTCTTTCATGCAGGTTAAAAGGTTGGCAGAAATCAGCTATCAGTAAACAGGGCATCCATCGAAGGGCTTAAGGGGATAGGGCCGTCGGGGCCGATCTCATAGCTGGTCTCGATCCTGACCCCGTTGTATTCAGGATGGCCGAAGAAGCTGATATCGATACAGACCATCATGCCTTCAGCCAGCACATCGTCGCTGTGCGGGCCGAAGAAGGGAGATTCGGCCTCATGAAGGCCTATGGTGTGCACAAAAGGGCATACCAGGTAGGGCGAAAAGCCATGCGCTTCAAAATAAGCCCGCACCGGCGCATCGATTTCCCGGCCGGTTTTACCGGGAACCAGCCCTGCCTTGGCCAGTTGGAAGGCCTTTTTCAGGTGATCGATGCAGACCTGCTGGGAGGCGGTGTAGGTCCCGCTGACCGGCAGCGTGTCCCCTACCACGCCGGCATAGCCGGATACCTTGGGAGAAATCCCGATCATGACCAGCTCTCCTGCCTGAAGCTCCTTGCTGCTTGCGGTGGGCACGACGGCATTGGAACGGGCGCCGCTTCCGATAATGGCACTGAAGCCAAACCCGTTGGCGCCCCGGCTGCGGGCCGCATATTCGCCTGCTGCGGCCACCCGGATTTCGGACACTCCCGGCTTCACCGCTTCTTTCATGGCCTGGTAGGCAAAATCGGCCAGCCGGAAGGCGCTGCGGATCTGCTCGCGCTCCCAGGGGGATTTGATAAAGCGCAGGGAAACGAACTGGCTGGTGATGTCCACCAGCTCCACGCCTGAAAACCCTTCCTCGATCTGGCGGTAGCAGCCCATCGGCATGCGGTCGGCGCCGACCAGCCCGACCCGCTTCACGCTGCCCAGGGTCTGGCCGAGCTCGGCAAACAGGATGGAGAAGTCGATGATCGCCGCATTGGGATACTCCTCGTCGGGCACCATGAAGACCGGGAAGTTGCGGGTAGATTTGATGGCGCTGTCCAGCTTGGCGAAAGGCTCGCTCTCAGGGCCGCCCAGGATCAAAGGCTCGCCCTGGCGGGGCACCAGCACCGCACCGCTCTCGAACTGCGGGCACCAGCCGGTCAAATACCAGCCGTTGCCGATGTTGAATTCGTCGTAATAGACTAACGCAAGGTCTAAATCAAGCGAGGACAGAATTTCGCGTACACGGCTAATGCGTGATGCACTCTCTTCTTTTGATAAATATGACATAAGGTATTGGGTTTTATTACTTTAATGGTTCGTCAAATACCAGCCATCCCAGATCGGCGGGGTTATTGGCCCCAAGCATTAGTCTCGGCGCGACAGGATGGCTTTCCTTCCAGGAATAGTTTTTCCCGTTCACCCGGGCATGAACATTGATACGGAGCGGTTTCTTTTTATCTTCCCGGTCAATAAGCTTTAACGGGATCTTAATTTCGGCATGTTTTCCATCCTTTCCGAAACGGATATCGGAAGAGATGAAGCGGAAATCCCTGGCAGGAAAAAGGCGGGCAGTCTCTACATTCACTACCATATTTTCGATCCCGTGGATATCTTCTTCTGCGGGTTTCAACAATCTCAGGTAGAGATAATCAGTGTCATAATGAGCAGACCAGTTGATCGCCCCGTTACCCGACTTGCTTCTCAGCAGGAAAAGCTCCCCTTTCCCGTCCTTCGCCTTTTTCCCGGAATGCGTTGCATGAATGCTACCTTCCGGAGGCTGCAGGCCGGTGTAAGACGGAAACAAAGGTTCGCCTCTTTCAATCATCTTTAAAACGGCAGGCACATCATGATTGAGGGTATACGTTAACTGGTCGATTCTCCATTTGAGTTTTTCCGGGAAATATTTATACCCCTCGGCATCGGCATGAAAGCCCAGCCGGGAATCTTTATGGCAAAGCTCCTTCAATTTTTGGGCGGATCCGATCTCCTCTTTTATAATATCCGTCAGCTGCGCGAGCATCTGTTCCCTTTTGTCGCCTTCAGTCCTGAACATTTCTTCCCGTAAAGCGTAAAACCTGAGGATGTTGTAAGCGCTTCTGAGCTGGATCCCCAATGCCCTGGCAATGCCGATGTCCAACAGCCTGTCAGGATCCTGCAGATAACCCGGTTCCAGCTGATCAAATATCCGGAGCCCTTTTTCCCATTCGTCGCTCATACGCCTGCACAGCTCCGTCACCTCACCCAGCGAGAGCAGCTCCGTAAAGCACTCGCCGACCCTGTCGCCGCTCGGCGCCCAGGGCTTAAGCGTGTTCCTGGACCCCAGCTGGTAGGTGGGCGCAAGAATAGCGTCGTGCGGAAAAAGCAAAAGGGGCCAGGCAGTGCCATCATTTACAGGGCCGTAGTATTGAAAAAGGTTGGTCAGGGGATAATTCCCGTAGCCTTCGCTGAAAAAGCCCCACGCGCGGGTAACCTGCTGTATGTCTCCGCGCTTCCAGTAGAGCGAGGCCAGGTGCTCCAGGAATGCATTTTCATTTTCGTATTCGTTACCCGAAAGAAGCCCCGCAGCCTTATTCATTAGGCCGGGAGAGGCGCCGACTATCCAGTTAAGCATGGTATGCGAAACGCCCAGCTCTTTCATGGCCCGGAATTTCCGGTACAGCAGGGAAGGTACCGGCACGTAAGGCACGGTCGATACTTCATAGGAAGTGCCGGTTTGTATTTTGGCCGAAACGCGGGTATGTTTCGCCGCCGCGCTTTTCGCCACCCTTACAAACCGGTCGCTGGGTCCGGGTGTGGAAATCCAGTAATCTCCTCCTATCAGCTTTTTTCCAAATACCTCTTTTTCGACTCCCGATTCAAAATTAAACTGGAGGATCACGCCGGGAGGCGTGTGAGACGGGATCTCGTATACCCAATCGGCCAGGTGATTCTCAGAATCGACCGACTGCCACTGCGGCTGCGGCATGTACAGCCAGCTGATCAGCTCTGCATCAGGCGCCGCCTCTTCCATCCCCTTCTTCATCGCAGTGAGGGAACGATGGAGAATTTCCCATTCCGGCATTTCAGAGCACCTGGGACAGGTGATTTTTCCTCCGCCCGTAGCGGGAAGCGCGCTCAGGCAGGTAGTGTACAGCTCGCCATGCGATATATTGACGATCCCCCCCAGCTCGGGCACTGCCGTAAATATCTTTTTAACCGCTTCATAAAGATACAGCTGCCCCGCTTGCCCGCTTGCGCACAGGTAATAGTGGTCTCTGATGAAGCTGCCGGCGACATCGGGAAATTTCTCCAAAACCGGGTCGTCTTTTTTAAAACGGACATGCGGCTCCATCGTCTTTATGTAAATCCGTATGCCATACCGGAGACACTTCTCCACGACTGACTTCAGCTTGGCGAGCCGTTTCTCCCCGTCCACACCCTCACCGGGAGTAATAGTGGTCGATACAAGGTCGCCGAAACCGACGCTGTTCCCGTCGCCGTCTTTGCTGCTCACTGTAAGCCAAAGCCCGTTGACTCCCTCGTGGGACAGGCGGTTCAGGTACTCTTCCGGGTAATAGTCCGTTGCGTCTATCAGCTCATCGCCTACACCGGGATTGTTGCCGGGCCTTTTGATCGGGCTGAAAAAACAGCGGGATATCCTTCTTTCTACCGATGGTTTTCTGTGGATAGTTCCCAGCGGCAGAAAAGGCCCTTTCCTGCTTATCATTTCATCTTCGATGAAAAATATTCCCCTCCTGATACCATCGACATGCCCGGCAAACAGCCGTCCGCGGCCGGCCCCGATTTCCAGCCGGAACTCTTCTCCCTGAAGAAGAGGGTCTTCGAGCGTCTCAAGCAGAAAGCTGCCGCCAGGAAAACGGATGCCCGATGCGGCGCAAAACTTCCCCAGGTCGTCGTAAGCCATAGCCAGCCGGCCACCGGGATCGGAGAATCCGGACTTTAAGGCAAGGCCTTTCGAAAAGTCTGCATAGCCGGTTTCGGGGCATCGTTCCGACCAGCGGATTTCCTTCCAGTAGGGCGATTGAAGGTCGCTGATGAAATGCCACTCTTCCCTGGGCGGCGGCGCAGGTATGCTACCGGTATCGAAGGGGTCGAATTTCCCGTTGCCTCCTTTCTGTCCATAGGAAATCGACGCCAGCAACACCAGCAGGAACAGCATATTCCCTCCGGCCAGGTGTTGACGAAGATGTGTTTTCTGACTACTCATGGTTATTCATCAATGATATCCCGGATTTTGGCTCAGGTTGTCGGGGTTGAGGTTGATCTCAAAGAGCGGTATAGGGAAAAGCAGCTCGAATTCTTCGACCGAAGCGCCTGCGCCAACCTGGTGGTTATCGAGCGCTGCATCCTGGAAATGGGCATTCATTACTTCCCTTAACCGGCCCGTGCGAAGCAGGTCAAACCAGCGGTGGCCCTCGCAGTTGAGCTCTATGCGCCTTTCCTTCTCAAGAGCCAGGCGCAGGGCACCCTGGCTGGATGCCAATGAAGGATCTGACGAAAGGCCTGCCCGCCGGCGCACCGCGCCCAGGTGCTCGAACGCCCCGGCAGTGTTTCCCATCTCATTCAATGCTTCCGAATATTTCAAAAGTATGTCGGCATAGCGGTAAATGATCCAGTCATTGCCCGATTCCACCTTCACCGTCATTTGGTTGTCATAGTACTTCCGTGTGAACACGTATCGCCTTGAATAGCCGGTTACGAAATCGTAGTTATTCATTTCCTTCCTTTTGTCGCCTTCTTCAAAGGCATTTGCTAGGTCGTCGGTCATCAGGAAATAGCCCTGCCCCAGCCTGAGCAACCCTGTTCCTACATTCTCGTTCGGCCAGGCCGCCGATACCAGAGGGTTACCCTGCGAAGGATCGAGATCACGCGCATACTGTACTGCAAAAATGATCTCTTTATTATTGGCATTCCTGCTGTCGAAAACCGCGGAATAGTCTTCCAGGAGTGCAGCCGAGCCGCTGCTGACGATCTCCGAAAATTTGGATGCGGCTTTATCATATTCTTTCCTGGTCAGGTAGATGTCGCCCAGCAGGCTTTTGGCTGCGATGCTTGTCGCACGGCCTACGTCGCGATTGTTAGCATAAGATGCGGGCAGCCAGCTCTCTGAGTTCGCCAGGTCGTTTATAATCTGCCCGTACACTTTTTCGACAGGATCCCTCCTGTAGGCAAAAGCTTCGTCAGGGCTGGCCACATCCTTCAGTACGAGGGGCACATCTCCGAATATCCTGACCAGGTTGAAATAGATCAGGGAACGCAGGAAAAGGGCCTCTCCTCTTAATTGATTCCTGTCGCTCTCAGGTAAATTCACATTTTCTATGCGGTCCAGCACAAGGTTGGCCCTCGCAATTACATAATAGCTTCCTGTCCAGATGGATTGTACGACGCCATTGGTAGCCGTTACGTTCGACTCGTTGATCGAGATCCGGTCGTTGTTGTTATTGAGCTTCGAATTGTATGCATCATCCGAGGCTATATCACCGATCACATATTGGTTGGCGTAGGCGGTCCGTAAGCGGAAGTAGGCATCATAGAGGATGCTTTCGAGGTCATCCCTGCTGTTGAAAAACAGGTCTTCCGTAAGCTGGTCGGAGGGAAGCTCGTTAAAAAAGCTTTCCTGGCACGACAGGTTCAAAAGGGCTGTCAGTGCAACCCATATGAGCGTATTTCTCATTTTTAAAATATTTATAAGCTTTAGAACGGCTGTCATATATTTTCAGACTAGAATGAAAGATTAATCCCGACGGAGAAGTTCCTGGCCAGGGGGTAGGTCCCTTCGTCGGCTCCGTTTACCGTTGCGTTATCTCCGGTATGATTACCTTCAGGGTTATAGCCTGTAAATTTGGTAAAGGTATGGAGATTCTGAACCATCATATATATACGACAGCTCTGTATCGTTTCCTTGAACAAAGGCGGCAGCGTGTAGCCTACTGAGAGGTTACGGACTCTCAGGAAGCTCGAGCTATAAAGATACCGGGTACTCGGCCCTATGTTGCTGCCGAGGTTCCGGGTCCCGACCTTATGAAAGGTACCACTGCCGGGTTCGCTTTCCGATTTCCAGCGCCCTAATGCAGCCGAAATATTATTTTCTCTTTCCCTTCCGAGCGACAACGGCCTTTCGAGCACATTCAGAACTTCACCGCCGCAGGAGCCGTCCAGCAAAACCCGCAAATCAAATCCCCGGAAAGCAAAGGTATTGTTGAATCCGAAAGTAAAATCAGGCTGGTAGTTACCGACCAGCGTCATATCATCCGGCGTAATTTTCCCGTCGCCGTTAACATCTTTAAAGCGAAGATCGCCGATATCCTGCGTCCCGTTTTTCGCGTAGGTCGCCAGGTCATTCTCGTTATTGAAAGTGCCTTCCACTACGAACATGTATAGGTCGCCCATAGGTCTGCCGACGTAGTTCCGGATCACATTTCCCCAGACCGACCCGGCCGTTGCACCCGGCAGCTGGGTTTGTCCCGGGCCCAGGCTCAGAATTTTATTCCTGTTAAACGCAATGTTGAAATTGGTGTTCCATTTCAAATCCCCGGTCAGATTCTTCGTCGAAAGGTTTATTTCCAATCCCCTGTTCTGGACATTTCCTATGTTGCGGATCGTGGCGGCGCTTTTCCCGTTGATGATCGGGATAGGAGTCGACAAGATCGTATTGCTGTTTCTTTTGTAGATGTCGACTGCCAATTCGATGCGACCGCTGAACAGCCCGGCGTCGATCCCGAAATTCACCTGCCTGTTCTTTTCCCACCCCAGCTCCCTGTTGGTAAATCCGCCCGGAGAATAGGTCATGATCATGACGTCATTCTCTCCTGCTCCGAAAACATAATTATTCCTGACCATCGACGAAACCCAGGGGTAATACCCGCTCAGCTGGTCATTCCCGGTCTCGCCGTAGCTTCCTCTCAGCTTAAGCTGCGACAAAACGCTTCTTTCCGGCATAAACTGCTCCTCCATGATGTTCCAGGCCGCCGAGAAAGAAGAAAATACGCCGGCTCTCTTACTGGGACCGAACCTGCTCGAGCGGTCCCTTCTCAAGGAGGCAGAAACAATATACCTGCCTTTATAATCATAGTTGACGCGGCTGAAGGCGCCGTCAAATGTATACCTTCCCGTCGAAGACCGTCCGGTTTTCAAGGTCGCTCCTTCTATATTTTTGATAATCGTATTGGTAAACGCCACCGGGTTATCGGCGTCGACACGGGGAATGACCTCCGTATTCGAATAGCTCTGCACCGCAACATCATACCCTAAAAGAGCGCTGAAATTGTGGCTTTCATTTAAAGAAAAGCTATAGCTGGCCGTATTGGACCAATAAAGGTTTGTATTGTTGCCATTGCTTCTTGAGGCTGTGATCTGAGTAAGGTCGGGCGTCAAAATGTTTCCGAGGTTGGTTCCTCCCTTAGACAGGAATCCTTCTACATACATGTCCCTCTTTGAAGGCGTCAGGGAAAGATTGAGCTCGGTTCTCAGCTTCAGGCCTGACACCGGCTCCAATTCCAGGAACCCGTTGGAGATCTGCCTGTATGTTTTCCTGAAATCCCGGTTGGCATCCAGTTTGTTCAACGGATTGGTGAGTCCGACATTGAACGCCTTGAGCGCTTCCGCGTCCTGGAAAACCACAAAATAGTCGCCGTTATCGCGCCAGACCGGGATAATGGGAGGTGAGCTGAGCGCGACGGCTATTACGCCGCCCACGCCGGCTTCCGTATTGACGCCCCTGGGCTCCTGGAGGCGTTCTTCGGTAAATGTCAGCATCGTGCTGACCCCTGCCTTGAGGTACCTGCTCAGCTGCGCTTCAAGACCCGCCCTCAGGTTATAGCGTTTCATATAGGAATTCTTAAGAATCCCCTGCTGGTCAAAGTTTCCTAATGAAACATTGTAAGTGATCTTCTCCGTACCGCCGCTTACGCCCACCTGCTGGCTGTGGATCGGAGCCGTCCGGAATATCACATCCTGCCAGTCGGTCGAATGCCACAGGCTTTTGTCCGTAAAATAGGCGGGTACGGGCAGGCCCTGATTGGTTAAAGACTCGATCGACATGTCGACATACTCGTCACCGTTCAGGAGGTCGATTTTTTTGGATAGCTTGTCGATGCCGAAGAAACTGTCAAAAGTAATACGGGGTTTTCCCGATTTGCCCTTTTTCGTGGTGATGACTATTACGCCATTCCCGGCCCGCGATCCGTAAATGGCGGAAGAAGCAGCATCTTTGAGAATATCTATGCTCTCGATATCGTTAGGCGGGATCGAATTAAACAGGCTTCCGTCTGTGGTAGGAAAGCCGTCTATGACGTATAGCGGGCTGTTCCCGCTCGTTATGGAACCGTTCCCGCGTATTCTTATAGCTGGTGCGGCGCCCGGCTGCCCGCTGGTCTGCTGGAGATTGACGCCGGCTACCTGCCCGACCAATGCCTGGGCAGCATTGCTCACCGGCAGGTTGGCTATCTTGTCGGCCCTGACTGTGGCCGTAGCCGTCGATATCAGCTGCCGGCTTTGTGTTCCGTAACCCACTACTACTACCTCTTCGAGGGCTTTTTTATCCGGGCTCAGCCTGATGTCCATCGTATTTGCCCTGCCCGCTGCCACTTCCCGGCTCACATACCCCACAAATGAGAACACCAGGACAGCATTCTCATCAGGTATTGCTATCGTAAATACACCTTCCGAATTTGTCGTAGTTCCCCGCTGAGTCCCTTTTACCAGGATGCTCACACCCGGCAGCGGCTCCCCTTTTTCGTCGGCTACTTTTCCCCTGATCGTCCTGTCGGCATCTTCCGGCGATAACGGAGCATCCGGTTCCCGTGCATTCATCCCGGAAGACTGAAGAGGTACTCTTTTCAGCAATATCCTGTTCTCGACGACGGTAAAATCGACTGAAAGCGGCAAAAGGAATTCCTTCAGTACATTCTCCAGCTTCCGGTTGGTAACCTTTATCGTCACTTTTTGCCGGGTATCGATCGCGCTGGGACTATAAATAAACCGGACATTCGCCTGCTCCTCGATCAGGGAAAGCACTTTTATAAAACGGAGATCCTCGGCCTGGATCGAGATATTCCTTTCCAATACGTTTTGCCCATTCGTCTTGTGGGCATGTGCTATCCCGCAACACAGGGCAAACAGCGCAAGCTGGAGGGATGAGATTTTCATAGTTTTCCAAACCCACGATGGGATCTGTAATTTTTTGTCCATAATTTAGCAAGGTTTGAAGGTTACAAGACTCGAAAACAGGTGTACACCTCTATCCGGACGGCTAATCCGGATAAAGCTCAAATTGACGTTTGAGCGTACACGTCAGACCGGCAATGTAGGCGCATTGCCGGTTTTTTTGCGGCTGGGTTGTCTGTTTACTTTTTCATCAGAATAGAATATGGTTAAGTGGTTGTTTTTTTAATGAACAAGCCAGAATTAAGTTGAGAGTTGAGAGTTGAAAATTGAAAGTTTGTTTCCATTCTCCACTTTCAACTGGTTCAGCTAAAGACCATGGCAGTTTTCGCCGTTGACAAACACCGTAGCTCCCCTGATCTCGTAGCGGGCACCCATTACTTCGCAGATAAAATCCAGTTGCCGGTACAGGTCCAGCCCGTTCAGGTCGCCCGTAAACACACACTGGTTCAGTGCCGGGTTTCTTACAACAATTTCGATCCTGTATACCTGCTGCATCAGCCTCAATACCTCTATTAAGGGTGTTTCCTTGAAATCAAAATCAGGTACCTGCGCATCCGGGACTATAATCTGGGGGGCATCCGTCAAATCATGCCTGAGCGTCTTCAGCTCTGTATTATAAATGACCTTCTGGTTAGGCGTTGCAATTACACCGTTTCGTTTTTTGTCATCTCCTTCATTGTCGGCATATACCGACACTTTGCCTGTTATCACCGACACTTCTATCGTCTTTTTGTCACCCTCAGGCCTGATACGGAAACTTGTACCCAGCACTTCCGTCACAAGGTCCCCGGTATAGACAAAAAAGGGCTTTTGGGCATTCGGCTGAACTTCAAAAAAAGCTTCTCCGGTGAGATAGACCGTGCGCGCCTGCTTTCCATAATGCTCGTCAGTAACAAGACGCGCTCCCGTTTCCAGCACCACCGTGCTTCCGTCGGGCAGCGTAATGCGTTGGGGCACCTGCGTTATATTTTTAGTTTCGGCCCCCGTCACAGAGATTCCGGAAGATTTTTTACCGGGAGCAGTTAAAAGAAAGTAAGCAGCGGCCAGCAAGGTAACAAGGGCAGCGGCTGCGCCCGCCAGGAATTGCCGTTTACCCCGCCAGGATTTGCTTTTTCGGACTACCATATCAATCCGTATTTTCTTCCAGATCTGCATCTTCATTTTCTGCGCCTCGTCTTCCTGCGTAAAAACAGAATGATCGGTATATTGCCTGAAATGCATATCAGCCCACCTGTCCAGCATTTCTTCCTCTTCCGGAGAACTTTCCCCGGCGCAATATTTTTCAACTATCTCGTCAAATTTATGCCGTTTCATTTGTATACAATGGCTAGTTATCAGAAGTAAATCCCTGGAGATATTGCCGCAGCACCTTCATTGATTTGTAGATGTGGTATTGGACCGCCTTGTCGGAGAGCCCCATCTGCGAAGCTATTTTTTTGACAGAGATGTCGTCCAGCTTGTGCATCCTGAATATGGTCGCCGTTTTTTCAGGCAATTGCCTGAGCGCCTTTTCGATGGCGTCGGAGAGTTGGTTTTCGTTAAAAATCTCATCCGTATCGATATGGTCGAATACTTCCCTCATAAGCTGAAATTCCCGGTACTTACGCAGATTGATCTGGCTTCTGAAATGTCTGTTGGTCAGGTTCCGGGCAGCGATAAAGAGGAAGGTCCTGAGGTTACGGATCTCGCTTTGTCCGCGATTCTGCCAGAGGCTCAGCATCAGCTCCTGTAAGATGTTTTCCGCATCCTCTCTGGATCCTGTCTGCAGATAGACAAAGCTGAATAGCTGGCGCCAGTAGCGATCATATATCGTCTCAAAAGCAAAAGTGTCCCCACTTTTAAGCAAATCCACTAAAGAACCGTCCGTTAGACTTTTTTCCTCCATTTAGGTCCGTTGTTTGTTTAAGGTTCCAGACAAGTGTGATTTTGCTAAAGAAAAATCAATTTTTTTTTATATTAAGTCTATCTTGTCCGGAAATTCTATAGCACATGATCGTTATCACATGAATGATCTGCGTTTCCTGTCGTGCTTTTTTATCTTCAGTTTCGCAAGCTGTCTTGCTGCTTATGCGCAGAAAAAAACATCGGCGGCGGAAGTATACAGGCGCCGCGTCGATGCTGTCCGCGCGGTGCCGGGCCTGGCCGCATTCTGGGATTTCGTTCAGCGCGAGGATGGAGCGGGCGGGAAGGGAAAGTTTGTAGCTGTCACAGATGTGGAAGGAGAGCGCCGCTTCCCATTGGCGCCGCGCAACATTTCCCGGGATTTCTGGAATGACGGGGACGAGGCAACGCTTGCGGATTTCCCGCTGCTCGGCCGGGGACCGTTCGGCCAGGCATTCCAGATCAGGAAGCCGAGGGCGCAGCATGATCTGCCTGTACTGCTCGTTCCAAGGACAGACCTCCACAATACGCGGATCGACGTAAAGGGCCCCGGCAGGAGCGTTTCCATGGTGGTATGGCTCATTTACCAGGGCGATACTCACGGGATTGCGGGCATATGGCACGAAGGGACGGATACAAAGCCGAAAGGGATTCCCGCGGAGACCCGGGTGCGGGGCCAGCGGCAATACGGCATGTTCGCGGGTCTTGCGGCCAATCCCGGCGCGGCAAGCGTGCATGTTTCGGAAAACGGGCTTACGTCTTTCGGGAATACCTACGCACGTCACCTGGCGGTAGCTCCCGACAAGATGAAGAAGACGCCCACCGGTGCGGCCCCGGAGCAGCTGGACGCAGGCTGGACCACGATCGGGTTCGTTTACGACAGCGAAAAGAAAATCGTGACGGCCTACAACGACGGTGAGGCGCTTGACTATTGGGTAGAGGAGCCGGCGAAGACGTCCTTCTACGCTCCGGCGGAAAGGGCATGGAGGCAGGCGCGGCTTGCCCGGATACCGGGACTGCAGGAAGGGGAGGAGCCGGATTTTCCTCATGACCAGTTTTACGAGCCGCCCGAATCGCGGCCGCTGAAAGAAGTCGTAGAGTCGGAAACAGCGAACGAACGGGTGGTGTTGCTCACCTATGAGTTTACGAAGGTGAGGGAACGCCGGAAAAAGTCCGGCCGGAAGTTTGTGACGCAGGAGCGTGAGCTGGTAGCGCTCAGAGCTAATCCCTGGTATTTCGGACACGACATTTATGCGCCTGCATCGGCGGAAGAAGGCGGCCCCTTTACCATCGGACGGGTGATCCACAGCAACCGGCACGGCACGCTCGAGGCGTGGTTCGGCGGCGTTGCGGTCTATGACCGGGTGCTGGGCGTAGACGAAATGAAGAAGCTGTCGGAGATCGGGAAAAGGGACGGCCCGCCGGTGATCCGGCTGGATGATGTGATCCGCGGCAGGGAAAAGTAAGGAATTTACTGGTGATATATGTTTTTGTCCGATCTCTTTCCTAACGTTTGGAATACCCTGTATTTGTATTTACGTATGGCTTTACAATAACCCCGTCAGGCGTATGGTTTACATCCTTCGACTGTTTGAGGTACGTCCACCACGAGGCTCCGCTGGCCCCGCCGGAAGAAGAATAGTCGATCAGCTCGGAAGCCAGTTTTTTATAGAGGGAACGCACCAAAGCGGAAGTATTACCGGCCGGGCTGAAAGCGGAAAGCAAATCGTAAGGGGCGATTTTACTGTCGCCCCATAAAACGACAAACCAGCAATAGTCCGTTTCCTTTGTATCGGCCGGCAGGGTCCATTTTCCGCTGGTTCTCTGAATGTTCTGTATCACCTGGTTTCTGACGTCATGGTCAAAAAAGCCGTCTATCGCAATACTGTCTGCTACTCCGCTGCCGTTAACTCTGAAATAGGAAACGCCCCTGACGACTTTTTCCGACCGTGTCAGCCCTAAAAAAAGGTGATCCCTGAGCGTTTTAATATAGCGGTTTGAATACGCCGGGTGAGGCGTGATCTGGAAATGTTCAAATGTTGGCCCGGTTCTGGGAAAAGCTGTTGACGGCGCAGCTGAGAAACAGGAAAAGAAGAAGGCTTTTTCTTAAGTTATGGTAGATCGATATAGATAGCATAGCGTTATGATTAAGTATCGCGGCAGGCAGGCTCTTGTTAGGTAAGACTTCCCGACCTTATTTCTACTGGATTTACTATTTTGCAAAAGCAAGGATTCAAAACCACGGAAAGATGAAAAAGCAATTTTTCAGGATGCTCAACAAGCTTAACAAGGCGCTTCTGCCAAAATTAAGCAAAAAGGACCCGGTGAAGCTAAGTAAGTTCGAGCGGGCCCTGGCCGGTTTTAAATACTATGTGCTGATCAACTCTCTGGATTAAAAGGTTCAATCCGGCAGCTCGTCGAGCAGGTCCTCGTACTCCCGTCTCGAGAGGCTTTTGAGCTTCTGGTTGATGTTTTTCCGGTGAGTTTCGACCGTATAATAGCTTAGCGAGAGCTTATCGGCGATTTCCTGCGTAGTTGCCGCGGCTTTGATCCAGCGAAGTATTTCCAGCTCTCTCTTGGTCAGCTGGAAACGAAGCTGAAAAGTATCTTTATGCAGCGGGACTTTCGAGACGACGTCCGGAGAGAAGACCCTTTTGCCTTTCATCACCAGGACCAGGTCCTGGGTTAGCTCCCTGGCGTGCGTGGTTTTGGTGAGATAGCCGTCTACCCCGGTCGTGATGAAGCGCTGGATTTCTTTTTTGTCGGCATACATGCTGATGACCACAATCTTAAAATCGCCTCCCAGCGCGCGCAGCTGCTTCACCACTTCCAGACCGTCGAGGCCCGGCATGTTGTAGTCTACAAGCACGAGATCGGGATGAAGCTCCTGGCAATGAAACAGCGCGTGCCTGCTGTCGTATACCTGTTTGATCACTTCGAAATCCGGGCTTTCGGAAAGGATGCGGGCCAGACCGTCGTTAAACAGCGCATGGTCATCCACTATGATTACTTTCGTTTTCATATTTAGCTACAATAATGACGTTGGTGCCGTTGCCGACTGATGACTCTATAGTGAGCCGGAGGCCGGCCAGCTCCGCCCGCTTATACATATTCCTGATTCCCAACCCGTCCGTCTCCCGGTCGGGGTCGAATCCTATACCGTCTTCTTCGATCGTGAACTGTACTGAGGTTTCGTATTCGAAAGCCTGCACCACCACTTCGTAGGCTTTCGAGTGCCGCACCGCATTGGTGAGCAGCTCCTGTATGATGAGGTAGATATTTTGCTGCTGCACTTCATCCAGCCGGTCTGTTTTCCCGCCCGAATAATCGGCAAAGCGGAAGTGAATCGCGGAAAAATCATTGAACCGGTCAATAACCGTCGCTATTTTCTCCGACAGCGGCTGGTCATCGTCCTTGACCAGGTTATGGCTCATAAACCGGATCTCCTGGATAGCCCGTTTCAGGAGGCTTTGCACCTGTTTCAGATCGGGGATTTCCATATTGGCATAGCCTAA
This sequence comes from Cytophagaceae bacterium SCN 52-12, assembly GCA_001724175.1. Classification (GTDB taxonomy): domain Bacteria; phylum Bacteroidota; class Bacteroidia; order Cytophagales; family Spirosomataceae; genus Ravibacter. Next base: position 16,310 of record MEDT01000012.1, read on the forward strand.
AACAGAAGCAAGCGTATTGCCGAGCTGATCGTGCAGGTTCCGTCCTATTTTCTGTACTTCCTCTTTCCGCATATCGGTCATTTCCATCTTGATCTGCGTAAGGCGGCGCTCCAGTTCCGCCTTGCTCGTGAGCTGCCGGAGCAATTGTTTTACCGTGAAATAAGCCAGCAGCGCCGTGATGAGCGGGATATTGGGCGCTACAACCGCGGCATAGAACTGGTCTGAAAAGTGAAACAGCCTCATGGGCAGGCGAATCAGCGTAGGAGCAAAAATCGGTATGGCAATGAGCAGGAGCCATTTCTCGCCTCTTTTCCGGTATACTGTGCCGGTAACAAACACCAGGCAGGCGATATTCACCAAGGTAAGCACTGTATAGGAACGTCCGAAGGCTACATCCGCCCATGGAACCGATACGAGAAGGCCGAATGCTATAATTGCATTGGCGGCCATAAACAGTACGGTGATTCGGCGGTATATGGGGAAGGAGATCCCGTAGCTGTTCAATATGCCGTTTCCGAACGGGTGAAAGAACACCCCCTGCAGAAGGGCGAAGAAGCATCCCAGGTTGTAGCTTTGCAGCCCGGAAAAGGGCGGCAGCTCAAACCCGTCCCAGAAGTTCAGCACATACGAATAGACCAGGAAAGTACAGAGCAGAAAGGTGCCGAAAGCGCTCATAAGCCGGTTGCCGAAGCCTAAACCTGCAATGAGCGCCGAGAGCGCTATAACCAGGACAAAAGCCAGGTTGAAAATATCGCCGTTGCGGCCGAAGTACTGGGCGTCGAGGAAATCACTTTCGTCAAATATACTGAAATCGACTTCCATCGCGCCGAGCAGGCGTGTCGAACGCATCAGTATCCGGGTCGTGTCGGATGGGAGCATATGGATCGGAAAAGCAAAATCCTGGGTGAGGTAGGGCCGGGAGGAAAGGGGCGTCGACCTGCTCACATCGCCGAGGCGAACAATTTTTTTCCCGTTTATACCGAACAGCTCCAGCCGGTCACAGCGCACATGGGTAGTCGTCAGCGTAATTTTGCGGGGAATATCTTCGGTATTCACGACCTCCAGGTACAACCAGGCAATCTTGTTGTCGAGGCTTGAGCCCAGCGCCAGAGGACCGTTGTTGACGGGAATCCGGAACGAAGACCCGATCTTATCCATCACCTGATCGGGAACGGCCTGCTGGAAATCCCGGCTGTAGCGCAACGCTTCGTTAACCTGTTTGCCGGAATTTTCACTGTTGTATACGACCGGCCCGCCCGGCCTGGCATAGACCTCGCGCCCCTCCTTTTTGCAGGACAGCAGGATCGGGATCAGCACGGCCAGCCGGCAGATGAAGAATGCATAAAAAGTAAGGCGATTCTGTTGTGGGCCCATGAATACAAATTTCGGCATAAAAAAAGGGCTCAAAATACCTGAAGCAGGTATTTTTTTGAGCTCTGACAGGTATTTGTTTTGCATCAGAATTTTGCAGGAAGAAGAGGACAACCCTCCCGTATCCAAATCAAAAATCCCGGATCAAAAAATTAAAAGATAAGCAGTAAACCCTCCCACAGTACCGTTCTGCGCAGGCTGGCTTTCGAAATAAGCCAGGACTGAAGCGGAGCGGTTTTTTTTTGTTCTTTTGATAGTCGCAATAATATTTCTAATTTTCACCATAATTTCTAACAGGATTTGTAAGGTGGCTCCGCAGATGGAACTTAAATCACTTGACGACGTGCACCTGGTCGTTTTGCTCCGGAACGACAATGCCCCTGCATTCAAGGAACTTTACGAAAGATATTGGTACTATACCTATCACCTTGCCCTCAAAAAGACGGGAAGGGCCGATGTCGCCCAGGAGATGGCGCAGCAGCTTTTTGAAACGCTTTGGGATAAACGCGACAGGCTCCGGATCGATAATTTTAAGGCCTACCTGACGTCTTCCCTGAAGCACCTGGTCATAGACTACATTCGTCGTCATATTCTGGAAGCGAGCTACCTGGAAAAATTGCGGATGCACTTCTCAGAGGCAGGCGTGCAGGCCGGACGCCAGCTGGAATACGATGAGCTTGCCGGCACGGTCACGGAGCTGTTGCATCAGCTTCCCCGGAAGACCCGCCAGGTGTTTATTATGCGACGGTTTGAATACTATACCATTCCTGAAATTGCCCGGGAGCTCAACCTTTCGGAAAAGGCGATCGAATATCACCTGACAAAAGCGCTCAGCTTTCTTCGCAAGCATCTGAAAGAATACATGACATTGGTAGCATTGGGGATCCTGTCCTAGCTGTTTTCGATTTTTTTTATCTTTTTTTCTTTAAAAAGTAAAAATAATTTAGGGCAATCCTGCTTTCGTACGTCTTGGCTACGTAACGAGAGAAACTATGGATTTGGACTATTACCGTGAGCTTTTACGAAAATACCGCGAGGGCACGTGCTCTGAAGAAGAGAAGCGGCTGCTGGATACCTGGTATGAAAGCCTTCAATTTGATACGCGCCCGGCATCGGATGAAGAGCGGGCGGCGCTGACAGAACAGAACTGGCTGGATCTTTTGGCGCGCAGGCACGAGCTGAGCGCGGATACCTATAGCCCGGCGTCGAAGGAGGTGCCGATAGCAAATCTCCGAAGGCTGCGGGTGCTCCTGGCGGCTGCCGGGATATCGGCGCTCCTGATTGCTTCCGGGCTGTTCTTTTATGAACGCAGCAGCATACCCGTCATAACTGCCGTAGAAATAGATCCGGCAGGGG
>MEDT01000013.1 GCA_001724175.1 Cytophagaceae bacterium SCN 52-12
GTTTCCCTTCCGACCCTTTCCGTTTTCCTGCCCGATCAGGCAAAAGCCAACGGTACTGCCGTTATCATTTGTCCGGGCGGCGGCTATGGTGCGCTCCTGACCAAGCGCGAAGGAAGCGACGTAGCCCGCGAGTTCAATAAGCTGGGTGTAGCAGCTTTTGTTCTGAAATACCGCCTTCCCAGCGAGGAGACCATGGCAGACAGGAGCATCGGCCCGCTGCAGGATGCCCAGCAGGCTATTTACCGGGTCCGTCAAAACGCAAGGGAATGGAACATCGATCCGGGGAAGATCGGGATCATGGGTTTTTCTGCAGGCGGGCACCTGGCCGCTACCGCCGGGACCCATTTTGATACCCTTACAGTAAGTCATTTCGGAAATACTTCCGTAAGGCCCGATTTTATGCTCCTGGTCAATCCCGTGATCAGCTTCCGCGATACCTTCGGTCACCTCGGCTCGCGCGACAACCTGCTGGGAAAGGGAGCAGCCGGTTCGAAAATCGACTATTTTTCCAACGAACTTCATATCACCCCGCAGACGCCTGCCGCATTCCTGGTTCATAACAGTACGGACGTGGTGGTACCCGTCGAAAACAGCCTGGAATTTTACCGGGAACTGAGGCGCAACAAGGTCCCGGCAGCCCTGCACATTTACTCGAAAGGCGAGCACGGCTTTCTTACCTATCCTTCTTTCGCGGAATGGTTCGGACGGTGCACGGAATGGATGCGGGCGGAAGGGTGGCTTCCCGCCGGCCCTTTAAGATAAATCCAGGAAGGCCATCCGTTCTACAAAATCTGCCGGGCTCAGAACAGTGAGCAAAGAGATCGCGTCCCCGGAATCGAAATCCTTCAGATTACCGGTAACGAAGTAATTCATTTTTGTATGGAGAGCAGTATGATACTGATAAGCGTCTTCCAGGTCTCGGAAATTTGAATCAAAAGCGCTTTTGAATACCAGCGCATCGGTTGGCAGCGGCGTTACCCATGAGAGATATGTCTCCAGCTTTTGACGAAGCGCATCATTCTGATAACCGCCCCGCTCAAGAACATAGGTAAGCGTATAAACCGAGGCCGACGATATAAACCCTTCCAGTAAACCCGTCGCACACCAATGTAGTATCCTGGTTGCCTCATCGGCATAATACTGACTGCGGTCTAACGCATGATCCAGTATTACATTCGTATCCAGGAACACTTTCATATCCCGTGCCTCTCCCTGTACATCTTCTCTCTGATCTCCTTGTCGGACATCCCGCTTAATTCTCCCCGGGCACATCCTCTTAACTGCGCCACCTGGTTAGGGATGTCGGTTGTATCAGAAATTACATTCAGGTAATGTTCGACCATTTCAGATACGGATACTCCTTTTCTTCGGGCCGCTTTCTTCGCCCGCTCAATGATGATCGGGTCAACACTAAGTGTCAGCTTCGTTTTTCGCATATCTTTTATCTATACGTAATATTCACAATTATAACAAAATAATACGTAATATGAAAACTTATTGCCATATGCTAAAATCCTGAACACACCTGCTAATAAGCCGGACAGCTTTCCGCTCGCTTTCCTCCAATTTTGTCACAGCCAAATCCAAATCACACAGCAGGATTTTCGTGCCGTTACTAACCTGGTTGCCACTGAGTTGAATCAATAACCCTAATCAAAACCCAGATGATACCCAAACCTTTAAAATTTATGAAGCCGCTTTGCAGCTCCCTTGTGCTCGTCTTCCTGGCGGCAGCTTCCGGGGCGGCGGCAGTGAAGCATCTCCCGCCCGACCGCATCATACGCGGCACGGTCGTCGACGCCTCGGGCAGCGAGCCTTTACCCGGAGTGAACGTGCTGTTGAAAGGCACTACACAAGGTACCACCACCGATGCTTCCGGCGCTTTCGACCTGCGCATTCCCGACGGCAGCAGCACCCTCGTTTTCAGCTTCGTAGGCTACATTTCGCAGGAAGTGGAGATCAACAACCAAACCGATCTCGAAATAAGCCTGCAGGCGGATCAGAAAGCGCTCGACGAAGTGATCGTAGTCGGATACGGGTCGCAGTCGAAGCGCAATGTGACGGGCTCCATTTCGAAAATCGATATGAAGCAGACGGAGAACCTGCCGAATACGAATATTTCGCAGGCATTGAGGGGCCGGGTGGCCGGCGTGCAATTCACCGACAGCGGTAGGCCCGGACAGGGAGGAACGATCCTGATAAGGGGGCCGAGATCGTTGAGCGGAGGAAATAACCCGTTGATTATCCTGGACGGGACTATGTTTAACGGAAGCATCAACTACCTTAATCCCAACGACATAGAGTCGATGGAAATCCTGAAAGACGCCAGTGCAGCCGCCATTTACGGATCACGTGCTGCAAACGGCGTGATCTTGATAACATCAAAAAAAGGGAAAACGGAAAAGCCCACTATCCAGTTTAATACCTTCTTCGGCTTTTCGGATTGGAGCAAAAAGGTAAAGCTGCTAAGCCCCGAAAGATATATTGAAAAGACCCTGGAAATGAGACGGCAATTGGGCCTTGAAGCAGATCCTTCAAAAATCACCAGCTATCTTGCCCCTTCAGAAGTCAGCAACTACGAGAATGGTAAAATAACCGACCCCTGGAAAGGAATCTCACAACAGAGCAGGACAAGCTCCTATGATTTAAGTATTTCCGGAAGAACCGAACGAACAAATTACTATCTGTCAGCTTCTATTACTGATGAAAGCGGACTAATTCACAACGATATTCACAGGCGGTTATCTGTTCGCTCGAATATTGAGAATAAAGTTACCGATTGGTTAACAGTAGGTTTAAATGCAAGCTTTCTAAAACGCGATCTTTCCGGGAGGGAGGCAGATATCGCCCAGGCTTATTATAATAGTCCTTATGGAACCTGGTACTATGAAGATGGCCACCCCACCCGATGGAGCGTTGCAGAAGATCAGGTATCAGCCAATCCGATGTACAACTCTTTTTTTACTACCAACGAAGAAGTATATTACAATGTCTTCAGCAACTTTTACACAGTTGTCGATGTGCCTTTTATAAAGGGGCTCAGTTATCGTCTGAATTACTCCCCTAACTTCAGAACAGACCACAACTACAATTTCACACGACAAGATATACTAAGAGCTGATAACCATACCTCCGCCAGTAAATTCAACAGGAAAGATTTTGACTGGGTAATTGAAAACATTCTGACGTATAGCAAACAAATAAACAATAACCACGCATTAGATATTACACTGCTATATGGAAGAAATCATTTGGGTGTCGAGGCTACAACAGCTACTGCCACGCAATTATCGTCTGACGCGCTGGGCTGGAACAATCTCGGACTTGGAGGAATTCTCACAAATTCTTCCAGCGCCTCTGAACAAGACGGCGTTTCTTCTATGTTTCGGGTCAACTACAGACTTAGAGATAAGTATTTGCTAACAGTCACGATGCGCCGGGACGGCAGCTCGGTATTTGCCTCTGAAAACAAATATGCCACCTTTCCTTCAGCTTCTCTTGCCTGGATCGCTTCTGATGAACGCTTTATGGAGCAATTATCATTTATAGATATGCTTAAAATCCGACTATCCTACGGAGCCGTTGGAAATCAAGCTATTAGCCCATACCAATCTCTTAGCGTATCCGGAATCACACGCTACGTCTTCGGAGACGGAGGTCCTACTTCTATCGGTATCTTTACAACGAGGATGGCTAATTCCAGCCTTAAATGGGAAACTACCTACTCGGCCAACGCAGCTATTGATTTCGATCTCTTTAAAAACAGGCTTGGCGGAACAATCGAATTATATAATATGAACACACGCGACCTATTGGTACAACGCTCGCTGCCTGTTATGACAGGCTTTACTTCAGTATGGACCAACCTGGGGGCAACAAACAATAGAGGGCTGGAAATCACGCTAAACACGATCAATCTGAAAACAAATAAATTTCAGTGGAGCAGCAACCTGATGTTTTCGGCCAATCGCAATAAGATCGTCCACTTATACCGATCTGATACCGATGGTGACGGAAAAGAAGACGATGATCTGGGGAATCGCTGGTTTATTGGCAAACCTATGCATATCGCTTATGACTACGTCTTTGACGGAATATATCAGGAAGAAGATGAAATACCCAATGGATTCAAACCCGGTTTCGTAAGATTAAAAGACTTGAATGGAGACGGGAAGCTGGATGCCCAGGACAGAACAATTATGGGACAAACAGGGCAACCGCTCTATCGCTGGGGAATAACCAACAACCTGGACTATGGCCAGTTTAGTCTCTCAATTTTTATCAATGCAATGCAGGGTTGGACAGGTGGCTTCAACAGAGCCGATCCAAATTCCAACTTCGGGAGCAATTATCCTGCACGCCCATTAAATCAATTCGATAATGGATGGTGGACGCCTGCAAACAGGTCGAATACAAGCCCGTCATTAGGGTATAACAATCCCTACCAGCACAACTACTATTTCAGTAGAAACTTCATAAGAATACAGGATGTATCGTTGGCTTACCATCTCCCTTCCCAGCTTGCCACAAGGATCAAATTGGCGAATATGAAAATTATTGTAAGTGGAAAAAACCTGCTGACATTCGACAAGTGGCCTGGTACGGATCCTGAAAGCGGAGGAAGCGCGACAGGATTTCCCATGCCAAGAACAGTTGCTATCGGATTGAATACCAGCTTTTAATTTAAATTCTTTAATAAAATGAAACTCAGCCTGCGTCATACGAAACATGTCATATTGGAGAAAGTCAAATTGACAATGGGCGTCATTTTTCTACTAAGCCTATTTGGATGTAATGATAACATTTTGAATGAAGTTCCAAAAGACTCTCTAAACCCTGACGTCGTTCTAAGTACGAAATCCGGTTTCGAAAACTATCTGGTCGCATTGCATCAAACAGCTCGCAACGAACTGACCAGAGAGGATTTAACCATGTTCTTCGATCAGAATATAGGTACTGACGTTGCCTCTACGGGTCAGGAACCAGCTGTTAATTTCAGAAATTACAGTACGTATCTGATTCCTGAAAATCCGGTAGCACAAACTTTTTGGGATTGGGGATATTCGAATATGCTGAGTATCGCTAACACCATTATTGTATATGCGAACAGACCGGAGATTGCACACATCTGGTCAAATGAAGCCGAAAAAAACGCTATTCTTGGAGAAGCTATGTTTTTCCGGGCTTATACCCACAATCTTCTTGCTAACTTGTATGGCGGAGTACCAATTGTCGATACGATCTTCACTGGTCCTAAAACCGATTTTGTAAGAAATACAAGAGCAGAAGTATATGAATCTGTAAAAAAAGACTTGGAGTTTGCATCCCGGTGGCTTCCGGAGACAGTATCCAAAAACTGGGAAGGCAGAATAGTCAGGGCCGCAGCCGACCATCTCTTAACAGAGGTATACATAAGCCTGGGAGAATATGACAAAGCAATTGAATCTGCTTCAAGAGTAACAGATTCAGGGCTGTATCGGCTCATGACCGAACGCTTTGGTTCGGAAAAAGATGCACCAGGCGACGTTTTTTCAGACTTATTTAAAGACGGCAATCAAAACAGAAGTTCAGGAAACCTTGAATCGATTTATGTCTGGCAGTTCGAGCACTTTACTCCGGGAGGAGGGGGTTCCAGCAGGGGCAATCATAATCTGAGAGGCTGGGGACCGTTCACGATCCACATTCGCGACCCTGATGGCTTTCCTATGATCATAGTCGATAGTCTCGGGCGCGGAGTAGGCTGGGTCCGGCCCACAACCTTCTTCCTGTATGACATTTGGAAGAGTGACTGGGACAATGATATAAGGAATTCTCCTCACAATATCCGCAGGAAGTTTTATTACAATAACCCCGCATCGCCCTACTTCGGTAAACTGGTGGAGAAAAAAAAATCTCTGGAGGATACAATGCAGAATTTATATCCTACAATTCGAAAAATAGAAGGCAAACCGTGGAATAACAATAATACTTCCGGGCAAACAGCCAAAGATTTTATGGTATACCGTCTGGCCGAAACCTATCTTTTAAAGGCTGAAGCATATTATAGAAAAGGCGATTTGCAGAAGGCTGCGGATAACATCAATATCGTGCGCAGTAGAGCTAATGCAACACCTGTTTTGCCGTCGGAAGTCAATATTGACTATATACTCGACGAAAGAGCGAGGGAACTGATTACAGAAGAACCCCGAAGACGTACCTTAATGAGGATGGGAAAGCTGGTAGAACGGGTCCGGAAATACAATATGCGGGAAAGCACCCGTAATACCATCGACGAAAAACACGAGCTTTTCCCTATTCCCCAAACAGCCATTGATGCCAATTTTTCTGTAAAACTTGAGCAGAATCCCGGGTACTGATCTATACTTTTTCCAAACTTGTCAAATCTTTCAAAGCATACAAAAATTGTCCGATAATGAGCAACCGTACTACTGAGCACCTGAAAGGATTCCCGATATTCATCTTTGTGCTCATTTCACAGCTTCTAACCAGTGTTTACTTTTTACAAGCACAAACTCCCGACCTTTCATCTCTTAAAAATGCAGGACTGTCCGAACCTTACCTCAACACCTCTCCCTTACCTCACTACGACTACGATCGTCTCGATTACGGCATGACAATCGGTATCGAGCGTACGCCAAAAGGTCGTATCTGGGCTTGTTGGGTTGGTGGTGGCGACAACGACGATGCATTCTTTGTACTGAATTGGAGCGATGACGACGGTAAATCCTGGACAAAACCTAAATTAGTAATCGACCCGCACGACCCCATGCTTCAATATAAAAGAAATACTATTGTCGGCAATTTATGGCTAGATCCCCTGGGCAGACTCTGGTTGTTTTTCAGCCAGTCGCTGACACATTTCGACGGCCGGGCCGGCAACTGGTACACAATTTGTGAAAACCCCGACGACACTGCACCGAAATGGTCTGAAGCCGTAAGAATGGGGTATGGCATGTCTCTCAATAAGCCTGTAGTCCTGTCTGACGGAACCTGGATGGCCCATATTTCCCTGTGGGATGAAAAAAAGATACGCGAGCCATTCAAAAATGCTTTCCCGGAGCTCGATTCCCTGCGGATGGCCCATGTTTTTGTCTCGAACGACGAGGGAAAGTCCTGGACGCGCCGCGGCGGTATCCGCTTCCCCAAACCCATGTTCGATGAGCATCACGTCGTGGAACGGAAAGACGGCACGCTCTGGATGACCGCGCGCACTGCAGACGGCATATGGGAGAGTATTTCCAATGACAAAGGCATTACCTGGAGCGAGCCTGCCCGGTACATGGAGCATATTTCGGCGCGCCACCACATGCGCAGACTCAAATCCGGCCGGATCCTGCTGGTCAGGCACGGAGACTTGACGGAACGGACCCACTTCAGGTCGAAACTAACCGCTTACCTCTCGGAAGACGAAGGCAAAACCTGGCTGGGCGGCCTGATGATCGACGAGAGAAGGGGTATCTCCTACCCTGACGGCTTCCAGGCGCCCGATGGCTCCATCTATATTTCCTATGATCGGAACCGTGACTGGGACGGGGAAATCCTCATGGCAAAATTCACGGAAGAAGATATCCTTGCCCGGAAGCTTGTATCAAAAAAATCAAAGCTTAAAGTTCTGATCAGCAAGCCGCTGGGGCTTGATAAACTTCCCGCGCCTTCCGATATTGTGAAATAAACACAAACGTTAAATCCCGAACCTTTGAAAGCCGTCTTAAAGATCTTCGTCAATCTCTATCCCGTCTGGATCATCGGCAGCTCACTATTGGCTTACGCATACCCACCTGCATTCGCCTGGTTTTCAGGCAACTGGATGGTAGGAGCGCTGGCCCTGGTGATGCTGGGCATGGGGCTCACCCTGCATGTGGATGATTTTAAAGCCATTGTCAAAATGCCCGGAGCAGTGTTTATGGCGGCTATACTTCAGTATACGGTGATGCCGCTGTCGGCCTATTTGATTGCAAAATGGCTGCAGCTGGCGCCAGGCCTGGCCGTAGGGCTGATCATCGTAGGCTGCTGCCCCGGCGGCACCGCCTCGAATGTCATTACCTATCTTGCCCGCGGACACCTGGCGTTGTCCATTATTATGACTACTGTTTCGACGCTGCTGGCCATCGTGGCCACGCCCCTGCTGACGGAAGCGCTGGCCGGAACCTATCTCCCTGTCAACCCCTGGGGCCTGTTCTATACCACGCTGCAGGTCGTCCTCATCCCTGTAATCCTGGGAATGGCCGTTAACAATCGTTTCCCGGAAGTAGCCAAAAAAATGGTAGTCGCCGGGCCGGTCGTTTCCGTAGTGGCATTGATCTTCATAGCCGGCAGCATTGTCGCGCTCAGCGCCGGTACGGTAGCGGAATACGTCGGCTTGCTGGCCGCCGCCGCAGGACTTCTCCACATAGCAGGATTTTTACTCGGTTACCTCATTGCCAGGCTTTTCGGGTACGATCATACCCTGTCGCGTACGATATCCATAGAATCGGGTATGCAAAACGGCGGACTGGGCGCGGTACTGGCCAAGCGGAATTTCCCTACCGAACCCTTAACTGCCGTTCCGGCTATTTTCAGCAGCGTGCTGCAGAACCTGATCGGCGGATTGCTCGCCGCCTACTGGCGGTGGCAGACCGATCCGGAGAGGACCGCGCGCGCACCTCTCGCTTCCGCACAACCGGTAGAAGACGGACAGTATCCTGAAAATACATAACCTTGCCGGAGCAAATACCTCCTCCGGCTTCCTGTATGTATTGTAATGGCTCCCTCCGCTCAGCGGGCTGCACGGGGAAAGAGCGTCATGTCCATACGGGCGTATTCTGAGGATTTTATTGAAGATTTTACCTCATTTTTTTATGTCTAGCCGCAAAGCAATCTATTACTGGAAATGCGACCGTCCGTCTGCATTCCGAACACTAAACACCTCCGGGATCAGCGACGATGAGCTCCGGCATATCCGGGATAGCCTGATCCTATTGCTCAGGAAAAGATTCGGGAATCGTGACTTTTCGCTCAAACCCGGGGGAGGACAGGGTAACCACCTGACTTTCCTGGCCCAATCTGATAAGGAGACCTGTTTCATCAGGATAGAAAACGGGCCGGAATCCGATCATTATATGGAGGTGGAAGCCCGCGTGCTGGATGCCGTCAGGGCAACGGGAGTTCCTACTCCCATTCTGTACGAGGTCGACTCATCCAGGAAAGAGGTGCCTTACTCCTACCAGTTTCTCCAGCATTTCGAGGAGCCCGATCTGAATCAATGGTACAAGACCGGCAGGCTGAACCTTAGAGACGTTGCCCGGGAGATCGGGCTGAGCATCGCAAAATGGCAATCGGTCAGGCCGGCAGGCTTCGGGCCCTTCGATCCTGAAATACTAAAGAATCAGGGCGTTCTGGAAGGATACCATTCCTGTTATCCGAACTATTTCTTCCTCAACCTCCACAGGCACCTGGCTTTCCTGGTTACCAACGGGATACTTTCCGAAGGCGAGTCCGGGGAAATCCTCGCTACAATCGATGCAAACAGGCGGCTGCTCGACCTGGATCAGGGATGCCTGGTCCATAAGGACCTGGCGCTCTGGAATATCCTCGGAAGCACGCATGAGATCAAAGCTTTCATCGACTGGGACGATACGATTTCCGGTGACCCTACCGACGATTTATCGCTCCTGGCCTGCTTCCATACAGAAGACGTCCTGGACGCCGCCATTAACGGGTATACGCATATCCTGCCCCTTCCTGAAAATTTTTTCCCCCGTTTTTGGCTTCACCTGCTACGAAATATGATAGTAAAAGCAGTAATTCGCGTCGGAGGCGGGTATTTTAACCGCAGAGCCGACTTTTTCCTGATCGGGTCTGGAACCAATGGCGACAGCCTCCGGGATCTTACCCGGAAACGTATCAGGAGCGCCATGCGGGGCCTGGCCGGGAACAAAGAAATTTTACAATTATGAGCGCGCGTCTTCTTTCGTCAGGTATCTGGATAGCGTCCGGGTCGGCAGTAGCCGCCGAGCTGGCCTCGGAGACCGGCTTCGACTGGCTGCTGCTCGATCTTGAGCACGGATGCCTCTCCGAATCGGGAATCCCGGGCAGCCTGATGGCGGTGAAAGGCTCCGGCTGCAAGCCCGTTGTCAGAGTCGGGAAGATCGATCCTGTGCTGATCGCCCGGGTGCTCGACTGGGGCGCGGCCGGTATTATGCTGCCCCAGGTATCATCGCCGGCCGCAGCGAAAGAATGCCTGCGCGCGATGAACTATCCGCCGCATGGTGAAAGAGGCTATACCAGCTCAGCCCGCGCTTACGGATACGGGCTACGCCCTCCGGCAGAGCCCGGAAAAGTGACGCAGCCGTTTTTTATAGCACAGATAGAAGATGTTGAGGGCGTCAGGAATGCCCGGGCGATCGCAGAAGTTCCGGGTGTGGATGTACTTTTTGTCGGCCCGTCAGATCTGAAGCTCAACCTCTCTGCCTACGCTTCCCCGATGAGCCTACCGAGCGCGCTGCGCAAGGTTGTTGAGGCTGCGCACGCAGCTGGAAAACAGGCTGGCATCCTGGCAAAAGACCCCGCCGAAGCCCGTCAGCTGGAAAAGGACGGCTTTTCCTGCATAGCGCTCGGGTCCGACCTGGGCGTATGGCGGAAAGGGTTCGGAGATTTATTGAAACAATTTTCACCGCCTATAACCTAACCAGCCCGGCTTGCAAGCCGTTTAAAAGCGGATTAGCCACGCTTGCCCCGGATAAAACAGCGGGTAGTCACATTTTCTGCCGGTAGGTTACAACCTTCCGGTATCTTTGATGATCTTTCTCTTGTCGTCCTTTCAACAACTGATCATGAAGAAGATCGTGCACTTCCTTACCTTCTGCTTTTTCCTCGGCGCCTGCTATGTATTGCGTTTACCTGACCAAAACCGGGCGGTGCAGCCCGCGAACCTTATCCCGGGAGACGAAAGCTCCGGCCATACTTCCGGGCAGCTCGGCACAGACGAACCCGGCCCACTGCATGAAGCCGTCCCGGCAGAGCGCTCCGGCGCCGCAAGGCCGAACCGCACACGCCTGCTGAACCCGCCGGAAGACTATCGCGAGACAGGCCGGTTTTTTTCCAATTATTGATCTGTTAAATTTTTCCACGTCATGCAGGATTAGAAATGTGTCCGAAGCAGCTCTTAAGTCAAAGCAACTGCCACCAGCACCGGTTCTATGCCCAGACCATCGTCAGCCTCCCCCATCGAATGGAAGAACACCCTTTTTGCCGGCTTTACGGTCTTCTGCGTCTACACCTGTACGATGGGCCTCAGGAAACCCTTTACCGCCACTACGTTCGAGGGACTTTCATTTGCCTCCATCGATTATAAAATCTGGATCGTGCTGGCCCAGACGGCCGGATATACCCTTGCCAAATTTTACGGTATCCGCTTTATCGGCGAGCTTACCCGCGAAAGGCGGGAACGCGTGCTCATCTACCTGGTTTCTGTCGCCCTGCTGGCGCTGCTGCTTTTTGCGCTCCTCCCGGCTCCTTACAACCTTATCTTCTTCGTGATCAACGGTTTTCCGCTCGGTATCATTTACGGCGTGATGCTAAGCTACCTGGAAGGGCGCCGCACGACAGAAATTCTCGGCGCCATGCTGACTACAAGCTTTATTTTCTCGGCGGGCTTTACGCAAACGGCAGGGCGCTACATCCTGACGGAATGGAACGTGAGCCACTGGTGGATGCCCTTTACGACAGGGGTTCTCTTTTTTATCCCTTTGCTTCTTTGTGTGGCGCTGCTGCGGAGGATCCCCCAGCCTTCGGAGCAGGATATACTGCACCGGACAGAAAGAGTCCCGATGGGAAAGGCTGCCCGGCGGCATTTCATCAGGTCTTTTCTACCTGGCCTTATCCTGCTCATCGGCATCTACACGCTTTTTACCACGCTGCGCGATTACAGGACCAATTTCGCGTCCAATATCTGGGAAGAGCTGGGCATGGGAAACCAATCGGCCATCTATACCACGTCCGAGATCCCGGCCTCCCTTTTTGTGCTGGTCGTGATGAGCCTGCTCGTATTGTTCCGCAATAACATGGCTGCACTGATGGTCAATCACGGGCTGATCGTTATCGGTTGTATCTCCTGCGTCCTTTCTACCTGGGCCTATACGGCGGGTATCGTTACGCCTTTCTGGTGGATCACGCTCACCGGCATGGGGATCTACATGGTGTATGTGCCCTTTAACTGCATGTTATTCGAGAGGCTCATCGCCGCTTTCAAATACAGCGGGAATGCCGCCTTTATCGTCTACCTGGCCGATTCTGTGGCCTATATCGGAAGCGACGCCGTATTGCTTTTCAGGAACTTCGCCCAGGTGGACATTTCCTGGAGCGGCTTTTATATACAGCTGGTATATGTCGTATCGCTTACGGGGATTGTGCTCACGCTGCTATCGGCCACTTATTTTTACTACCGGCACCGTAGCTATACATTTCCGTAAAAGCTGTTTTAAAGCACCACCTGCTTTCGCGTAGCCGCGCCGCCTTCGTATGAGATCACGATCGTGTATACCCCCGAAGCTGCGCGGCTGAAATCCAGCTCATGATCGCCGTTGCCGGTCATCCTGGCCTGTATCTCTATTTTCCTGCCCGACAGGTCATATACGGTGATAGCGTCTACCTTCAGACCGTTTACATCCAGCTTTACGTAGCCTTTGGGCGAAGGGTTCGGGTAAAGGTACGCAGTCCCGCTCCGGTCAAACGATACCGATTCGATCTGTGAATGGCTGAAAGTGCCGTCGTTATCTACCATTTTCCGGCGGTAGTAATGGGCAATGGACAATTGACAATGGCGATGTGTCAGTAAATGTGTATGCGCCGTTGCCCTTTGCGGCTACCCTGCCGATGGCCTGCCAGTTACGGGCGGCGGCGCTGCGCTCTACGTCGAAATGGGAGAAATCTTTCTCTTCGGTTGTCTGCCAGGTGAGTAGTACGGTATTTTCTTGTTTTTCTGCCTTAAAAGAAAGGAGAGTGACCGGCAGGGCCGATTCGCTCTGGCCGGTCACGAAAAAGCCGCTGAAACTGTCGATATAAAACGTGACAAACCGTTGTAGCTAAAAGGGCCCGAACCTTCTGCAGCGCCTCCGGTGATCGTAAACCCGTCGATGATTGTACTGTCAGAACCCAGGCCGGCGATCACCATCACGTGATAGCTGTTGTCGTCCCTGGTGAAACGGTTGCCGATATTCCCGCTCAGCACGTTAGGTGTGGCCGCCGGGTTGCGTATGCCGGTAGCCCCGTCATAACCGCCAAACAGTTTTATACTGCGCGGAGGAAGGACAAAAGCACGGTCGCCCGGCCAGGCATCACAGAAGTATGTCATGGAAAAAATCGGTTGAGAAAAAGGACTTTACTACACGGCGAAAGTAGGGGCTCCGTGGGGCAGGGTCAATAGTACGATGGCTCAAATTACGATTTGTAAAGCAGGTCCCTGCTTTATATAATCGACCTTATAATCCCCGTAGCATGGCATAATTCGGCCAATGCCGTGTTATCGCGCACCATCAGCGTTGTGGAACTGATTTTTAACCGTTACGACACTCACAAAAAGCTTTTCTGCAATCTCGGGTATTGATAATCCCGATCGCCATAACCCGATGATCTCCTTCTCGCGGGCCGTCACGATGTGTTTGGCAACCAGCTCCTTTTTGTGCGAGTGCCAGTGGAAGATTTTTTTCCCGGCCCTGAAGTACATCCAGAAGCCTTCCCCCGCTGTCATCAGGGATTTACATCTGCCACGCTGCCCAGGCTCAGCACGGGCAGGCCGTTGGCATCAAAAGTAAAAGGATGGTGTGTATAGTGAAGTCTCAGAGTTGTACTGAGTTCTCAGGCTTTTCTGGCATTTCCGGCACCGGTTCTGACATTCCGGTGCTAAAATAAAAAAAATCTGCCCTTTGTTCTTACATTTGCTGTTATTGCTACCAACCATACAGAGCCTTATTTATGCAAAATCTGAAATACTTATTACTTTTTTGCCTGTTCACATGCTTCTCAGCACATGCCCAGAAAACGCCCGAGGCGAAATCCGGCTGGCTCCTGGGAGCCCAGTCTTATACCTTCAGGCTTTTTACACTCGATGAGGCGCTGCGGAAGATCGACAGCTGCGGACTGAAAAACGTGGAGATCTACCCGGGACAGACTATCGGTGGAGGGATCGACGGGAAAGTAGACTTCAAGATGGCCGCAGCAGAAAGAGCAAAGCTCAAAGCCCTGTTTAAAAAATACGGCATTACCGCCACGGCATTCGGAGTGGTCAACGCGAAAGACGAGGCCGAATGGACACAGCTGTTTGAATTTGTAAAAGATCTCGGGATAAAGGTCGTCAATACCGAGCCGGCTCCGGAGCAGTTCTCCTACCTGATCCCGCTGGCGGAAAAGAATAAGGTCAGGCTCGGCCTTCATAACCATCCGAAACCTTCCCGCTACTGGCACCCCGATACCGTTCAGAAGTATATGGGCAACAGCGAATTCGTCGGCGCCTGCGTCGACATCGGGCACTACGTCCGTTCCGGCCTCGACCCCGTAGCCGCCATGAAGCAGCTGGACGGGAAAATCGTCAGCTTCCACTTCAAAGATGTCGTCCCCGGGCCGTCTGCAGGAAAATACCACGATGTGATCTGGGGTAACGGCCAGTGCAAGGTCGACGAAGTGATCGCCGAAATGAAGCGCCAGAAGTTCAAAGGGCCGATCTCAGCCGAATACGAGTACAACTGGGAGCATAGCGCACCGGAAGTGGCAAAGAGCGCAGCTTATTTCAGGGAAGCCTATAAACGGGCCAGGTAGGATGATGTGACGATGTAGTAAACTAATCAGCTCATCATCACATCAGCTAATTATCACATTACCACATCAACAATTCTGCCATTGGCGTTAAAACCCGAAAACATACGGCTGCTGTTTGGCCTGAAGCTCAAACAACTTAGAATCGACAAAAAACTGTCGCTAAGCGACTTATCTTCAAAATCGGGGCTTTCAGTTTCCTATATCAACGAAATTGAAAAAGGGAAAAAATATCCGAAGCCTGATAAAATAAAGGCCCTCGCGAAGGCAATGGAGGTCGATATCAACGCCCTGACCTCGCCCAAGCTCAGCAAACGCATGGAGCCCATCACCGAGCTCCTGGACTCCGCTATACTGACGGAGCTCCCGCTAGAGCTGTTCGGTATCGATCCGGCCACCCTCCTGCAGTTATTGTCCGACGCTCCTACCAAAACAAGCGCCTTCATAGGTACGCTTATTGAAATTGCCCGGAATTATAATATGTCGGTCGAGCAATTCTATTTTTCGGCGCTGCGTACCTACCAGGAGATGTACGACAATTATTTTGAAGACCTCGAGCAGGAGGCGGAACGCTTCCTGGCGGAAAGATCGGTACCTGACGACCTGCTGCTGGACGAACTCTACCTGAAGTCTTTGCTCGAAAGCGAATATGGCTACAGGATCCGGGTACTGGACGACAAGGATCACCCTGAGCTGGATGACGTCCGTTCCCTGACCATCCCGAAAAAAGGGCATACGCTCCTGCTGCTCAACAAGCGCCTGTCCCGGGTTCAGCGGACTTTCATATTAGGCAGGGAAGTAGGTTACCAGTTCCTGAACCTGAAAAAGAGGCTTTTTACAACCGCGCTCGTGGAAGCCGAGTCTTTCGAGCAGCTTCTCAATAACTATTTTGCCTCTTATTTTGCCAGCGCCATTCTTATCAAAAGATCGCTGCTGGTCAAACGCCTGGAAGATTTCTTTGCGCTCGATACCTGGCAGCCCGGCAAGCTTCTCGAGATCATCGAATATTTCAACACCACCCCCGAGTCGTTCTGCTACCGGGCAAGCAACGTATTTCCCAAATTCTTCGGCATCAACCAGCTGTTTTTCCTTCGTTTCAACAGCTACCCGGGCCATAACCGGTTCGATATGACCAAGGAGCTGCATCTGGGAAGGAAACATTACCCGCATACCAAAAAAGACGAGCACTATTGCAGGCGGTGGGTAGGGCTTACGATCCTGCAGGAGCTTGCCGAACAGCCCGACTCCAGGGGAAAAGTCCTGTGCCGGGCGCAGGTCAGCGAATATGTAGGCACACGGGAGCGATACCTGGTCATCAGCTTTGCCAAAAATATGGCGCCCGACATCAAGAATGTAAGCGTTACGATGGGTATCTTTCTCGACCCCGTCTCGATCGGCAAAATAAAATTTCTTTCGTCTCCGGACCTGGTGGTCGGGGAAGTGAGCGGCACCTGCGAACGCTGCGATATCTTTTCTTGCAAAGTACGGATGGCCGCGCCGGTTGTCCTCCAGAGACGTCATAAGACGGAGCTTCTCAAAAATGCGCTGAAGCGACTGGTGACCGAATGAGGTAGGCCGGTGCTGAAACGGAGGGTGGCTGATCCGCGCGTAAAATTGGAGAAATACAATTAATAATTTGATTCCGCTTAAACTGACGCCGGCCTGCCACCTGAAAAACCTCTCCTGCTAACAAATGGCAAAGGTATGCCCCTATCATCTGTACCAACATATTTCTAGGCGGATTAAAATTTTCCTATTATTTTTGTGCATTGAAGGCCTGGCCTGTTTCTTTTAGAACATGAAGGTATCGGTAGCAAAATTCTTCTTACCCACTCTCCTGACGGCACTTTTACTGGCGGCCGGTTACGGGTATGGGTATAGTCCCGCCGCCGGCTTTCTCCCCGAAGCAGAAATTTGTGTTGCAGAGCTTGAAGAAGAAGCGGAATT
>MEDT01000014.1 GCA_001724175.1 Cytophagaceae bacterium SCN 52-12
CGATCGTGACCGGAGTTCCTTGTTTGGCCGGGTTTGGAAATAAGTAGCCAACAGGCGGGGTTTCGGTTATAGAATGTGCAAAAAAGCCGGAAAAACCATTGACGGGAAGGCCGACTTCCCAACGCCTCTCTACGTTATTCCATATAATGTCTTCATCAGCCGGATCGATCGTAACAATGGCAGAGGCAGCATCGGTCCAGCCTGAATAGCTGCCCGGCCTACCGGTATTGCTGCTACCATGGTGCTGGGAAATCCGGAGATTGGATTTTCCGACGGAATCGGAGGGAGAAACGGGCAATGAAAAAAAGGATCCGCGATTGGCATTGTAGTCGTCAAAATCGGATTGGGTGTAGTAGAGTGTTACTTTTCCGGTAGCATTGCTTCCATTGGAAGCAGGGGAGATATCATGATGGCGGCGTACCATTGGTACACCTTCATATTCCAGTACCGTGTTTTCTACGTATACTTTCCCGGTCACCAACCCATTTACCGGAATCGCCCCAACCGGGCTAAGGGCCGCTATGGCTGAGCAATTGGAAAGAAATACAACGGGTAGCCTGTCCACATGCACGGTTGAGGATGCATTTGCTGCAAGGCCTGATCCGTTATGTATCGTATAAAAATTGCCGGGATAATAGCCGGCTAAAAGGTAGCTGTGTACAGGATTGTAAACCAGTTGAAATCCTGAATTAGCCACCGTTCCCGAAATGCTATTGCAGGCATTTACCGGCCCGGTTACGCCCGCATCCCCGCTGCCGAATGTAATAGCACCTTTATTTGCAGGTGAATCTCTGTTCCAAAGGATACTCCTGACGACATAGTCTCCGTTATCAAGGATTTTTAAATCGCCTTCTACGCTTCCAAAGCCGACCGCATCGTAGTTGTTACTGCCCACCAGTGAATTGGCCGGCGAAACGACGCCTTTTATCCCGGTATTTCCGTTGCCCCAGGTAACAGCACCGGCGTTGTATGCTGTTCCATTGTCCCAGTACGAACTCGCAGCCAGGTAGTTGCCGTTGGGTAAGGGTGTAACCGCCATACCTATACCATCTTCGGCAGTACCGCCTATCAATGAATTATCCCCGGAGATCTCTCCGTTTATCCCCTTCTTTCCATCAGCCCATGTAGCAGCCCCCGCCGCAGAAGCCGAACCATTACTCCAATTGGTGCTGGCAATTACATAATTGCCATTTTTCAGGGCTGTCAACCCTTTATTGCCCAACATATCACCTGCAGTGCTACCGACAAGAGAATTGGAAGAAGAAATTTCGCCCCTGACTCCCGTACTGCCGTCAGCCCAGGTAACAGCTCCGGCATCTTTCACCGGGCCGCGGTCCCAGGAAGGACTCGCCAGTACATAATTGCCATTGGAAAGCGCAAGGATATCGGAGTTTCCTATCAAATCATAGGGTGCACTTCCTGTCAGTGAATTGGAACGGGAGATATTACCGCTAATTCCCGTTTTTCCGTTTCCCCAGGTAACAGCGCCGGTTTCCGGCGCTGAAACATCATTCCATCTCGGGCTTCTTACCACATAGTTTCCATTTGTAAGGGCCAAAACGCCGCCGCTTGAAGCCTGGTCGCCGGGATTCGTCCCGATCAGGGAATTCGAGCCTGTTATTTCTCCCGCAATGCCCGAGGACCCGCTTCCCCATGTAGCCGCTCCGACATCTGAAGCATTTTTGTTATTCCAATCGGGACTACTAACCACATAACTCCCGTTTGCCAGAACAGTTATACCATTGCTTCCGATCCGGTCCCCACTATTACTCCCAACCAGAGAATTGAGCGGCGTCACGTTGCCGACCAGGCTGCCATTGGCCTTTCCGAAAGTAACCGCCCCTAAATCGCTACCCGATTCGCTGTCCCATTCCGGGCTGCTTACTACGATATTTCCATTCCCGAGATCAAACACTCCGCCGGATCCGACTCCACTCCCGTATATACTGCCCACCAGGGAGTTCGAGGGGGTAATTTCGCCGGATATACCAGTTGAACCGTCTGCCCAGGTTATTGCGCCTGCGAATGACGCGTCGCCGTTACGCCAGGACGGACTTTTGACCACATAATTGCCATCATTTAACAGCGTAACGCCTTTGTTCCCCACGTGATCGTATGCATGACTTCCGACAAGCGAGTTTTCAGCCGACAATACCCCTTTCCTTCCGATGGTTCCGTCACACCAGGTTACGCCGCCGGCTCTTTGGAGGGAACCGTTGTTAGCGAACTCGTTTATATATAGATAGTTGCCGTTCTCCAGGGGCACAACGTAACCGACTGCATTCTCCCCGACAAAGGAATTATTCGGACTAATAATACCGGCAGCACCACGATTGCCGTCACCCCATGTAACAGCCCACTCATTATCGGCAGGCGCAGCTGCCGGAAATGAGCTTAAGACTACATAATTTCCGTTGGTTAGTTCCGTAATTCCCCAATAACCGACCTGGTTGTTGGTATGGATGCCTACCAGTGAGTTGGAGACGGAAACTTCTCCGGATATTCCGGATATTCCGTCACCCCAGGTTACCGCTCCTGCCCTCGAAACGCTGCCGTTCTGCCAGTTGGGAGAACAAATAACATAGTTTCCGTTTTGCAGGGAAGTTATGGTAGACCATATAAAATCCAGGGAATTGGTGCCGACCAGTGAATTGCTCCGCGAAACAGTTCCTGAAATGCCACGGGTACCGTCTATCCAGGTAACAGCCCCTGAAGCGCGCTGGTCGCCATTTGACCAATTCGGGCTCAGTACTACAAAATTGCCGTTGGTAAGGGGCGTGATACCTCCGGAGCCGATCTGATCCCCTGCAGAGCTTCCTGTCAGCCTGCTGATCAAATCATGAGTGGCCCCGTTATACAGGTATACAGCTCCTGCAAACTCCTGTGTTCCGTTAGTCCAATCAGGGTCGGTAATAACATAATTGCCATTGGCGAGGACAGTAACGCCTGCACCAAACCGACCGCTTCCGATCGGGCCGGGAACCGTAGTGATCTGTGCCTGTGCGGCCGGACCAAGAAAAGAGATGATGAAAACGAGTAGGGTAAAAGCGTATTTCAAACTAAATTCTGTCTTTAATAAATAGCAGGTATCCTGCAAACTTATGAAATTACAGGGATTTTTGTTTTTACGGCCATAACAATCAGAGCAGAGAAGCTTTAGTTTATCCGGAAACCGGACCCATCGGGCGATCGCCAGGGCTCCCTCCGGTCGCATCCGGCGATGGAGAGGATCGGTACTATCCCCCCCGCTTTCTCAAATCATCGACGTGCAGCGCCACGGGAAAGGCGGACCGGCTAAGGAAGGTACCGTCATGATCGCCCGGTTCGAGCTCAACAGGAAGCAATTCATTCGCAGCGACAGCTACGTAAAGCATGCGTGGACTCTTTCACCGGCGATTTCGTTGTATGTGGAGTGCCGGACAGGCGACGAGTTGGAAAAGCTGTTCCATAAGCTGTCTGAAAACGGGAAAGCATATATGTCATTAGACCACTACGGGTTCAGCCGGAAATTCGGCTGGGTGGAGTACCGGTTCAGGGTTTCGTGGCAATTAGATCTTCAATGAAGAACGATACAGCCGTTAAAGAGCCGGTTGAAAGTACCTTTGTCTAAGTGAATGAACTTATTGAGTATGGGAATCGAACAAACGAATTCTCCGGAGCATATTGCCAACCTCGTAGACGAGATCTACCGCAACGAGTCGCGCGCCGTGTTTGCTATGCTGATCCGCCTGCTCGGAGACTTCGATCTTGCCGAAGACGCCATGCATGATGCCTTCAGGGCAGCGCTGGAGCAATGGAGCGAAAAAGGCATTCCTTCCAACCCGAGGGCTTGGCTGGTTTCCACCGGCCGGCACAAAGCGATCGATCGTGCCCGGCGCGAATCAAAATTTGATCTGCTGCAGGAGCAGCAAGCCCTGCAGATAGAAGCTGAGAATACCGATCCTTTCCGGCTGGTCGACAAAGCGATCGAAGATGATGTGCTCCGGCTGATCTTCACCTGCTGTCACCCCGCGCTGCCGTCCGATGCACGCACGGCCATGACCATGCGCGAGGTTTGTGATCTGACTACCGAAGCGATCGCCAATGCATTTCTTGTTACGCCCTCTACCGTAGCCCAACGGATCGTCCGTGCCAAAGCCAGGATCCGCGAGGCAAAAATACCGTTTGAAGTACCGCCGGAACATGAATTGCCCGAACGTCTCGGGGCAGTACTGCAGGTGATCTACCTGGTATTCAACGAAGGGTATTATGCCTCGTCCGGTGAATCGGTAACCCGTGTTGACCTATCCGGCGAAGCGATCCGGCTTGGGCGCCTGCTGCATGGTCTGCTGCCGGATTCGGAAGTTGCCGGATTGCTTGGCCTCATGCTGCTGCACGAGTCGCGCCGGCCGGCCCGGACCTCATCGGAGGGAGACCTTATTCTTTTGGAGGACCAGGATCGCTCGCTTTGGGACCGCGATATGATAGGGGAGGGACTGCTGCTGGTAAAGCAGGCATTTTCATTCAAAAAGCCAGGCCCCTATGCGCTGCAGGCAGCCATTGCCGCCCTTCACGCCGAAGCAGCGCGCCCTGATAGCACGGACTGGGCGCAGATCACCGGGCTGTATAGCCTGCTGCTGCGCATAAACCCTTCTCCTGTTATTGAATTAAACCGGGCTGTCGCCATTGCCATGCATAAGGGGCCCGAAGCAGGATTGCGCCAGATCGATGCGATCCTGGAGCGGGGCGACTTAAACGACTATCACCTGGCGCACGCCGCGCGGGCCGGGCTATGCCGGAAAGCAGGCCGGATAAACGAGGCTAAGGCATCATGGGAACGCGCCCTTGTTCTCGCACGGCAGGACCCTGAACGGCGGTTTATCGAAGGACGGCTCCGTGAGCTGGGAACGTAATTTCCGGAAAATAAAAAAAAATAACACTGGTTGTCGATTTTGTAGCCTGCCATTCGACTATAATGAAAGCACAATAAAAATAATCAATATGAGAAAATTAGTGTTATTCATGCATATGTCCCTCGATGGCTTTGCAGCAGACCCGAACCACGGGCTGGATTTTCTATCCTACGATAAGGAGCTCGAGCAATATGCCGACGAGCTGGTTAAAACGGTTGGCTCGCCTGTATACGGGCGAACCACCTACCAACTGATGGAAAGTTACTGGCCAACCGTTCTGAAAAATCCTAATGCCGGCAAGCATGCGCTGGAACATGCCCAATGGGTAGAGAACGTACCTAAAATCGTATTTTCGAAAACCCTGACCGAAGTAACCTGGAACAATACACTGCTCATAAAAGACAATATTGCTGAAGAAGTGAAAAAGCTGAAGCAACAGCCCGGAAAAGACCTGGTAATATTTGGCAGTCCCGGTCTGGCCGCCACCTTGATGAGCCTGGGCCTGATCGACGAATACAAGCTGACCGTACACCCTGTCATATTGGGCAGCGGCATCAGTGTGTTCACCAGCAATACGACAAAAAGCACGCTGAAATTATTGGACTCAAAAACCCTGAAATCAGGCGTTGTTACGCTGCATTACGCAACTATATGAAAAAGCCATTAGCAATCAGAAATTGACAAAGGGCTGATTGCTGACTGCTGAAAGCTGATAACCATTTTTATACACATGAAATACATTTGTCTTGGATACATGAATGATGAAGTCTGGGAAACACTATCCGAAAGCGAGCGGAACAACTTTATGGACGAGTGTTTCGGCTACGATGACGAGCTTCGGAAGAACGGTCACCTTACAGGCGGCGAGGGGCTCCGGGAAGCGCGGAATGCCGCTACATTAAGATGGCAGAACGGGAAGGTTTCCGTGACCGACGGCCCCTTCGCCGAAACCAAAGAGCAGATCGGCGGCATCATGATGCTTGAAGCTACCGATCTGAACCATGCCATCCGCCTGCTGTCTAAACACCCTTCTTTGCGGCTGGGGCGCGGGGGCAGCAGCTGGGAAATCCGGCCGGCCGTCGACCTGGCTGCCTTTATGGAAGAAAGTAAGCGTCGGGGATCATAATTGGATGGTCCGCTACGCTACGGCAGGGCGACCTGAGCCGTAGCGTAGCGTTATTCCTCAAACTGTTTCCGATTCGCGCATCCTATACACACTACATGCGCCGGCTTGATCAGGTTTTTCTACAATTTACAGGAGCATGCCCGGTCATGATCGCGCATACGCTTTGAAGAAGAAGGATTTTAGGCGACATCTAAAGAATTAAGATCTGCTGCGCATAGCCTACGCATAATAATTGCAGGGCCTGTGGTAGCGGTATCTATCCATTTACTTTACTACACTCAAACGATTATGAATCTTACGGAACAGAAAAAAGCAGTTCATCTCCCGTATAATCCGGGAATGTCAATCCGGGTTGCCAAAGCCTGAATCAGATACCGGCCCGGGCGCCGGTCCCCGGAAAAAAATACCCGGGTGAAGAAATACAAGGAACGGCAGCCTGCCTTCAAAAGACATAACTACACGCACGAGACAAACTGTACGCACGCTAAAGAGTAAAGTCTGATGTCTCCCGACTAAGCGCTTCCGGTGAAGGGCCCGGCAGTTTCTGCCTGCGCTAAATCAGGTAAACTTATGGAAGTTAATTTTTAAAGATTGAAACCTTCTGAGAGAGAAGTTGGGCATGAAAATTTTATTGATAGGCTCCCCGTATGGGTATATGAAGGTATTAAGCGTCAAAATGAGGAATGAAGGTTATGAAGTTGAAGAGGCGAATTCGCTACCGGATGCGCAATTCAACCTTAAAGCCCAAAAGCCGGAGGTCGCAATCTGCTGTTTACCCTGGTCGAAAGAAGATCGCTACATGACCATCATAGCAGCGCTCAGGGAAGCGTCGCCGGGCACGGACCTTATTATTATCGACAGTCATATCGAACTGAATGTTGCAGTTGACTTGCTGCACGCGGGTGTTTTCTCCTGTTTTAATTACCCTTTTATCATGGAGCAATTATTCAGCACCTTAAGCGATCTGGGGCAAAGGCGAGCCGCTCCTCTTCCTCATAGCCCCGGTCTGCCACCCGATCTCGAATTTGTAAAGGGGACCAGCTATGCCGCTAAAAAAATGTTTCATCATATCGACCTGGTAGCGCCTACCAATTTCAATGTTGTTATTTATGGAGAAACCGGTACGGGCAAAGAAGTGGTAGCCCGCCTCATTGCCCGTCAAAGTGGTACTGATAACCCCTTCGTCGCTGTGGATTGCGGGTGCCTGTCTAAGGAGCTGGCGCTTAGCGAGCTTTTTGGTCATGAAAAGGGAAGCTTTACAGGAGCAATGGCAAAAAAAACAGGCGCTTTTGAAACCGCGCATAACGGAACGCTTTTCCTGGATGAGATAAGTAATTTGGATTACGAAGTTCAGGGATTTCTGCTCCGGGCCATCCAGGAAAAAAAAATAAGGCGGGTCGGCTCTACAACCGATCTGCCGGTACGGACCAGGCTCATTGTCGCTACTAACAAGGATCTTGGTGAAATGGTAGAAAAAGGACAATTCCGGGAGGATCTGTATCACCGGATCAATGAATTCCAGATCGTTGTTCCTCCCTTGCGCTCGCGGATTGAAGACCTTTATACTTTCTTAGCGCATTTTCTGACAGAAACCAACCGTGAACTGAAAAAGAACGTCTTAATGCCGGCCGAAGCCACTTTTGCAAGTCTTTTCCAATATTCGTGGCCAGGCAACCTGCGGGAGCTGAAAAATGTGGTCAGAAGGGCATGCCTGCTTTGCGCTACAGGGACCGCGATACAAGGAGACTTATTACCCGGTTATATTACAAAGAGCAGCCCCGAAAAGACGGCTGCAAATTGCGAGCTTCAGCATAAAGCGGGCAGAACTGCCAGGAGCATTACGCTAAAGGATATCCAGGATGTGCTTATACAGACTAATTACAATAAAAGCGAAACTGCCCGCGTATTGGGTATCGACCGTAAAACGCTTTATAACCGCCTGCGGAATGTAATCTCTGAAACCGGTTATCTGTCGACAAAGTAAATAAAGCAAAATAATGACAAATTGGGCTGGCGACCGTCTGCGACGTCGCCAGCTTTTGCTCAGATACTAATCTGCCTGCAGGGTTTACTGGTTTTTCTCTTCAGATTTTGGGGTTTTCCCATCCTGCTGCTGATCCGGATCTTCTTCGGCCGCCTCGAAATTGATTTCAGTCTCGGCGATCTCAGTGAGATGTAAATCGGTATCTTCCTCTTCATCCAGGGTCTGCTGAAGACGGTTTGCAACTTTTGTAAGTTCCAGGGTATGGGCCAGCGCCACCAGACCGCCATAACTGGCGATCTCGTAGTGTTCTACTTTTTGCGCAGCGATAATCAATCCGGCATCCCGCGTGGCCGAGCTTTCAGGAGTTGACTTCAGTATCTCGTCCGCTTCCTTTAAAATTCCCTCCATGGCCGCGCATTTTTTTCGTTGCGGAGCTTGTCCCAGACTTTCGAAAACTTTTTCCAATCGAGAAATATGCTTTTTGGTTTCTATTTCGTGCTCTTCAAAAGCTTCGGCAAGCGTCTCGTTACTGGCTGCCTTCTGCAGTTTTTTCAAGCCTTCAATAATGGCTTCCTCCGACCACAGCATGTCTTTGAGTCCGTCGGTAAACAATTGCATCAAAGGTGCATTTTTGTTCTGAGGCGAACTGGAAGCGACTTTTGGAGAAGATGAGCCGGCTTCAGTTGGTGATCTTTGAATCGTGGAGAACATAGTTTCGGTTTTTATGGATTAAGAAGAATGGAAAAGCTGTTGCTCCCGCCACACAGCTGAGCAACAGCTTTCCTGTGTTAACTGTTGTTTCTTCTGCTACCATAGCCTGACCGGCCACGATGAGAAGCACGTCCGCCTTTTGCAGCTATACGTCTGACTTCTTCCTTACTCATTGCGGCAAAGCCGGTTTTACCTGAACGGCCCGAATTCCCGCCGCGGCTACTCCCGGACGATGCGCTTCTGGAACCAGTACGGCTGTCGGATGAGCTGCGCGACCTGCTACCGCCGGCAGAAGCCCTGCCTCGCTGGGAAGTCGAGCTCCGGCCTGATGAGCTGCCGCTCCGGCCTGAACCCGAATCGCGGGAAGAGCCTGAGCTGCCGTGGCTTGCCCGGCCGCCTTTTGCAGCGATCCTGCGTACTTCATCGCGATCCATAGATGCAAACCCCCTGCCGCCGGAGCTCCTTCTTCCTGAAGACCTGCCGCGCTGGCTGCTGTCATCTTCGTCCTCGTCTTCATCGTAGCCTTCCTCGTCTTCCTCATCTTCACCATCTTCGTCCTCATCGTCATAGTCTTCGTCGTCGTAGTCCTGGTCCTCTTCATAGCTGTCGTTATAATCTTCACCTTCTTCGGCATCCTCATAACCAGCCTGATATCCGGCCCGGTACCCTTCTTCATAGTCATCGCTTTCGTCGAAATCATTCTCTCTTTCCGATGTATAACCGCGGCTTCTGCTGCCACTTTGAGCGCTATTGGTTCTATTCGAACCTGATCGGTTTGATGAGGTGCTGGTGCGCCCTCTGCTGTTCCTTCTTTGCATAATTATAAGAGTTTAAGTTACTAAACCCTGTAATTGCTTTAATAGCCATGCCATTCCGCGCAACCTTCCGGAAAAGCCTGAAAACATCCTTTTTTCTGTTTGATGTGGATTTTAAGATGGGGAAGCACCGTGGAATTCTACGTGGAACTTTTGTAGATCGGGATCATATAGGCCAGGCAGCAGCTGCCTTTGGAAGTGCAAATACTTTTAGTGGTTACCGCCTGCGGAAGGCAGGAATTAAAATATGAGCAAGTCTATGGAAGTAAGGCGTTGAGGAGGCGGCTTACTCCTGCTTTTTTATCTGTCCTTCCGGAATTTCTTCCGATGGCTTTAAAATGATATGCTCATTCCCTGAAAGATCGCCGAACACTTCCGTCAGGGTGTCCAGGCGTATGCCCTCCTTTACGGGAATACGTTTGATTCCGTTATCGCTCAGCGCCAGGACATAAGTCCCCGACTGCGTGGCAAGGACGCTTTTGCCGGGAACCCAATGAGAAGGATTTTTGCGCTGTAGCTTCATCTTTACCTGGGCGTAGTCTCCGCCCTGCAATTCACCCGACGGGTTGCTTACATCAAACTCCAGCGTAAGGGAGCGATCCTGCTGGTCGAGCAAACCCGAGGTACGCGAAAGCACGGCATGAAACGTTTTGCCGGGTTGCGAGCTGACTGTAAAGACAGCCTGTAAACCCGGTTTTACCGATGAGGCATGCTTTTCGGGTAGGGATAAGGTCAAACGAAGCTTATCGCCCTGTGCCATCGTGAACAAAGGCGTATCGGTCCCTGCGCCTGCCAGGGCGCCGACCGAAACGTTCCTTTGGGTTACCACGCCGTTAAAAGGGGCTGCGATGCGGAGGTATTGCTGCAGCTGAGCGGCATGTGCGGCGCCTGCTTTGGAAGCTTCATAGGCGGATTGCGCGCTTTCCATAGCGCTTTTAGCCCTGTCCAGCTCGATATCCGCTACCGCTCCGGTGGTTTTGGAAGCTTCCGCCAGCCTGTCATACGCCTGTTTGGCATAGAGATAATCGCTGTAAACCTTTTGTTCGGTGGATTTGTCGGAAAGATATTGCTGCTCCATTTCCGGGGCTTCCAGCAAAGCCAGGAGCTGTCCTTTCCGGACACGGCTGCCGCGATCGGCGTACAGCTGTTTTACGAAGCCGGTAACCCTGGCATATACCGCTACCTGCTCATAGGGTTTCAGCTCCGCCGGGACCAGGATCTCGTATTCCGGATTCAGCAGCTGCACCGGAACCGTAGCATAGGTAACGGGCTTCGCCTCCGTATTTTGCGCCTGTTCTTTTTCCTGCCCGCTTTGGGAACATGCGGAAAAAACCAGTATCGTAGCCGTCGCGACGGCCGCCAATAGTGTCGACTTTTTATTTTTTGAAATATATTGATACATTGTTTTGGTTATTTTAAGTTTCCTGAAATCACCTGTTGTTCTGAAAAATACCTGCTTTCCTCATCGTCCGGGTCTAATGAAGGGCTGACAATAGAGGTCTGCGACATGAGCGAAGAGAAGAAATGCGGAAGCAGCAGCAGGATGGTAACCGTAGAGGCGATCAGCCCGCCGATCACAGCCCTGCCCAAAGGCGCGACCTGCTCCGCTCCGTCGCCCAGGCCCATCGCCATCGGCAGCATCCCGGCCAGCATCGCCGCGGCCGTCATCAATACCGGCCTCAGCCGGGAGGAGGCAGCCAGCCTCGCCGCAATGACGGGTTTCAGCGCCAGCTTTTTGCGATAATATTCGGCCTGGTTGATCAGCAGCACGGCGTTGGATACCGATACCCCGAGCGACATGATGATCCCCATGTACGACTGGAGGTTGAGCGTGCTGCCTGTCAGGAAAAGGATGATCAGGCTTCCGGCTATGACCGCAGGCAATACCGACAAGATGATCAGCGGTACTTTAAAGGACTGGTAGTAAGCCGACAGCATCAGGAATATGGCGATAATGGCTACTCCCAAACCTGCCAGGAGACTGTCCAGCGTATCATCCAGAAGCTGCAGAGTCCCTTCTGTCCATACCGTTGTGCCGCGGGGCGGCTCGCCGGCATCTTTAATAGCCTGTTTCACCGCCCGCGAGGCCGAGCCCAGGTCCTTTCCGTATACATTGGCTACAACCGTTACATAGCGGTTGGGGCCTTTGCGGTTTATCTGGGCGGGAGTGGTCACCCTGCGTATGGTTGCCACATCCTCCAATACCGGCCGCAGGTTTCCCTTTTTCAAAGGCAGCGACCGTAATTTCTCTTCCGACGATATGATCCCCTCGGGTATCTGCACCTGCGTCTGGAATACCAGTCCGGATCTCGGGTCGACCCAAAGGTTTTTGTCCGTAAAGCGTGTGGACGAGGTCGCGGTGATCAGGCTTCGCGTAACGTCCTGCATCGTCAGCCCGAATTGTCCGGCAAGATCGCGGTTTACCTCGATCTCCAGCGTGGGCCAGGCGATGGATTCTGCAATACGCACATCTCGCAGGTAAGGCACCTCTCTGAGATTGGCTTCAATCTTTGAAGCGTGCGCAAATGCTGCCTTTACCTGGTTTGCGCCGACCTTTATCTCGACAGGGGTCATGGCTCCCTGTCCCATGATCTTCTCGGTCAGCTCCATAGGTTCGAAATTGAACCGGATTTCAGGATATTTTTCAGTGATCGTTTTCCGTATTTCCTCTTTGAGATCTTCCATCGGGCCGCCATAGACGTCCTGGTCGACGGATACCTGCAAGACGGCTTCATGCGAGGCGCTGGTAAAGAGAAAGATGGGATTAATGGCGACTCCGGCGGGGTGCGTCCCTACAAATGCCGATGTTATTTTAACCCCGTTTTCAGGGATCTGCGCCCTGACGTCCCCGGTAATATCCCTGACAAGCCGCTCCGTTTTTTCGAGCCGGTTCCCTTGCGGCGCCTGTATGCGCAGCTGGAAATCCCCGCTGTTGGAGACCGGCATGACGTCGGTCCCGACCACCCTTAACAGCAAGGCGGCGATGCCGCCGGCAACCAGGACATATACAATGAAAAGCGGGAGCGACCTGGCCGGCCATTTGCGCATCCGGTAGGCATAACTGACCCTGAACTTTTCAAAGAAAGCCCGCTTTCCAGGCGTACCGGCTGCCTTGTTGTGTTTGCTCTTCATCAGCCAGTTGGCCAGTATCGGTACAAAGGTCTGGGATGCCAGGAAGGAAGCGATCATGGCGAAAGCCACCGCCATCGACAAGGGCATGAACATATCTTTCGGGATGCCCGTCATGATAAAGGCGGGCGTCAGCACCGCCAGGATACAGAGTAATATGAGCAGCTTGGCAATGGAGATCTCGAGCAGGGCATCCACAATAGCCCGTTGTTTGCGCTTGCCCGTTTCCATGTGCTGGTGAATGTTCTCTATCGTTACCGTGGCTTCATCCACCAGGATACCGATAGAGAGCGCAAGCCCGCTCAGGGTCATGATATTGATGGTCTGCCCGGACAGGTAAAGTACCGTAACGGCCGAAAGAACGGCGATCGGGATGGTGAGCACCACAATGATGGCTCCCCGGGTATCGCCTAAAAAAAGCAATATCATCAGTCCCGTGAAAACGGCGCCCAATATGCCTTCATGGATCAGGTTGGAAAGCGACCTTTCTATATAGGTGGACTGGTCGAACTCGTAACGGACATCCACATCCTCCGGCAGCTGGTTTTTCAGCATCGGGAGAGAAGATTTCAGGTTTCTTACCGCATCCAGCGTCGACGCATCCGCTTTTTTGATAATGGGCAGGTAAACCGACCGTTTGCCGTTGATCAGCGCATAGCCGACGGTCTGATCGGCCCCGTCCACAACGCTGGCGACATCCCTGACATAGACGGTGCGGTTTTCGCCTGTTTTGACAGGCGTGTTCAGAAACTCTTCCGGACCTCCGGCAATAGAGTTGACCGGGGCCATCAGGTTCTCATCGCCGATACGGATGTTCCCGGCCGGAGACGGCAGGCTGTTGCGGGTAATGGCTACCGTGATGTCTTCCGGGCTTAATCCATTGGCCTGCATCGCTTCGGGATCAACGTTGACGACAATCGAGCGGATATTGCCCCCGAACGGGGCAGGGGCGGTAATGCCGGGTATCTCAACGAACATCGGCCTGATTTTGGTCAGCACCAGCGTTTGTATTTCGTTGACCGTCCGTTGATCGCTTTCAAACACCAGCTGTCCGACAGGAAGCGAGCTCCCGTCAAAACGTACCACGATCGGGGGGACTGCCCCTGGCGGCAGGAAGCCCATTGCTCTTGAAACAGAAGCAGACAGTTCACCGGAAGCCTGCGCCATATCGGTTCCGGGATAAAAAGTCAGCTTCATCAGCGTAAAGCCCTGTACACTTTTGAAATCGATATTTTTTACCCCGCTGACAAACAGCAGCACTTTCTGGAACTCGTTGGCCATAAAGCCATCCATATAGGCAGGCGACAGCCCGCCGTAAGGCATGGCGATGTACATGGCCGGCAGCTCTACGGCTGGAAAAATATCTACGTTTATTTTTTTTATCGTGCTGTAGGAAAAGAAAACAATAGCCAGCACCACGACCATAACGGCAACCGGCTTTCTCAACGCGAATCTTATGATGTTCATGCGGGATCATTATAGGTTGTTAAACAGGAAATCGAAATCGGCGGTCAGCTCTGCCTGGCCAGCAAGGAGCATCCAGTAGTTGCGTAATGCCTCGATATGGGCATTCTCAGCCTGTTCCAGCAGCATGCGTATCTGCAGCAGCTCGCTCAGGGCGATGATCCCGCTCCTGTATCTTGCCAGGTACATCCGGTAGGCATCCTGCGATTGTTTTACAGCAAGCCCTGTTTTCTGAAGCTGCCGGTATTGCTGCCCGATTTTTACCTGTGAAGCCGATAAGTCCGCCTGCATGGCCTGTTCGTACTGCGAATGGAGCAGTCTGGTGCTTTCAGCATCTTTGAAGAGTTTTTCTCCTTTCAGGCGGCTGGTATGCAGACCGGTTATGTTCCAGGTAATACCGATACCTGCAAGCACATTATTGGTTGTATTGCTGAAACCGTCCTTCCACGCACCCGATACGGTTCCGTTCGGACCGATGCCTGTACCGCGGTAAGAGTAGCCTCCCAGCAACTGTAAGGACGGCAGGGACGAGCGCTTTTGCGCTTCACCGCTAAGCGTATAATACCGGGACCGCTTATCCAGCACATCCAGCAGGGGATGCGACGGGCTTATCGTGTTTTCTTTGCTTACATAGTCGCCGACCGGGTTAGCGAAGCGACCGGCAGAAGCTGTATAATCAATGGCGTTGTCGCCGTACAGTTCCGCCAATTGAATGAACGACGCTTCCCTGAGACCACGCCATTTATCGTGCTCGCCCATTGCCTGCACGTACGATGACGATGCCAGCAGGCTGTCTGCCGCAGGTCTTAATCCTGCTGCGGAAAGACCGGAAGTAATGTAGCGTATGCTATCCAGACGTTCGGCGTTCTTTGCGGTCCAGCCCAGTTTGGCATCATGATACAACAGGGTAATGTACCGTTCTGACAATGTCTTTTTCAGGTTGAGTAAATAGGCATCCTTTTCACTAACCGTTTGACCGGACAGCGCGCCGGCGGCCTCGTTTTCCTTGAGAAGCCTTCCGAAAGAAAACAGCTCCCATTCGACGGTAGCGGAGCCGAAGCTGTTGGCGGCAACGGAGCTGCCGTCAGCAGGTACAGAACCGCTTACATTGAAAAAGCCGGGCTGCGGAAAGAATCCTCCCGCGCTGCCCTTATAAGTGCCGTAGGTGTTTTGTGCCTGCGCCCTTACCTGCGGGAGCGCATTGCTTCTGACAGCCCTTTCATTGAGCCTGGCGGCATCAACTGCCGACATTCGTGCCTGTGCTCCTGGATAGCGCTCCTCGATTTCAGGCCACAAACTGCCCAAAGTATGCGCTCCGGGGTGTTGTGCATATAACGGGAACAGGGCAGCGATGGCCATCCACATCA
>MEDT01000015.1 GCA_001724175.1 Cytophagaceae bacterium SCN 52-12
TCAACTTTATTGCCGGCGTCTCAGGGTTCTATAAAAAGCTGTTGAACCGGTATTGCAAAAATCAGTAAAAAGCAAGAACCTTACTGTTTTTACGCGAGAAGATACGCGATATCAATAAACCGTTTACAAACGGCGCCGGCGACAGGCATTTAAAAAACGTAAATCCTGACGCCGCTGCCGGGAGTTTAAAAAATAGATTGCTGATCGCTCATGGCTATTTCATCTTTTCTTTATTGATAGAGACCTATAATTTTAAGCCAATCTCCAGGGCATCCCAGTTACTTTTAAAAGAGGGCACCATGACCGGCGTATATTGATGATTGGGAGTAAAGGTTACCGTAGATGTACCCGTCGCATTATCCGGCCTAAGCCCGAGATGCTCATATACATTCGCTTTTGTACCTGTTGCCCTCATTTTTAACTTGCGTCCATCGCTCATTTTAGCGTTAATGGTATATTTTCCTATCGGGATATTATGAATACTAAATATATTCATATTACCGATTTGTTTTGTAATCTTAAACGATCTGGTTTCTCCGTAAAGCCCCGTCCCCACGGGGATCAGCTCTATTTCAATAACACCATTTTCAGGCAGGTATTCCGGTGTCTGATAGGGGTCTCCGGCATAATTAATATTGAAATTAAACGATAGCGCACCACCGTAATAATTACTTTCATTATTCGGTTGCTGCACCACTTCATCCGGGTTGGCCGGGCCATAGGACAGTAGTACAAAGTTTTTGACAACGCCGCTACCGGAGGGGAAAGCCGTAGTGCCGTCAACAGGATACAGCGCCATCACCGACGGGGTTTCATTATACGTTACCGTAACGGCTGTGCCAAAGAAATAAGCAGCTCCCGCCGGAATGGTAAACTCGTAATACCCGTCGTCGTTGGTAAGCCCGCTTCCGCTGGAATAAAACCCTCCGGTAAGGGAAGAAGACACCCCTATATGCGCACCTTTCAAAGGCTTGCCGCTTAAGTCAGCTACATATCCCCTGGCTATTCCGCCTTTGGCAGATAATGAAGGGAATACGGGCATTCTGGGCAGGGTGTTTCCCATTACATTGACATAATATTCATTGCCCGAGAGCGAAAAAGATGCCTGTCCCCTTACCTCAGGCAGCGCCGGTTGCTCTCCCCAGCCTTGCGCGGGGCTTTGCTCTAAATCCTTGGAGCAGCCAATAAATAATAAAGCTGCTATCAATAAGCTTTTGTTCATGATTATATTGATTTTTGTACCGTAATGGATTCAAGATTGGCGCTATTTCAACAACTGTACAAATAGCGGCGACGTATGTCCGCTTTCATCGTTATATGCAGGTTTTTATTGACGAACGCGGATTGCAAAAAGCACTTTATAAACGGAAAAATCTCGGGCGTCAGAAATCAGCTTCCAATCAATAGTGATAAGGAATGAGCTTGTGTTGCTTTTCTTTCGGGCCGATGCGGGTGCACTTGCGTCCAATAGATACAATAGGAAGGGGAAGAAGTAAAGCTGATCTCTATACACAAAAAAAAAAACAGGATCTCCCCTCGAAGATCCTGCTCGTGCGCCTGAGGGTACAGATTTCGAACCGCTTTATCGAGAATTTGAAGCTGCTGGCGGAGATTTTGGCGGTGTGATAATAACCGCCTCCCGCTTTTTTGTTTAAAAAGACAGACAACTTTCTAATTAAACTGATCCCTAATTAGCGCAAGGGCCTGGAGTCGTCCGTTTCACACCTTCAGCCCGCGCGTAACAAGCATTACCATAGGTTTTCCCATCACAACCGCAGACGGGCTGGTAGTGATCAGTGCAGTAAACGTCGTTGGGACTAATTGGCCCTTTACAATCCGAATCGACGCCTTTATCGCTACAGCTCTGCAAGATCACCATGCTTAGAATCAGTAAAATAAACGTTGTGGTTCTCATATGTACAATTCTTTGGTAAGTGGCTGCTAGTCCAGGGCTGTTTGAAATGTCGTCATAATAGCAATATCCTGATAATTTTCAAACTGCCTCTTTTTATATTGATACTGCCAGATAATCCCGAGTCCTCCGTACAGTCTCTTTCTGCCATTCGACGCGCTCCTCCCTGGTCATACTCCCGGTCTTTGGTCATTCTACCTACCTTGAATACCCTCTCGTCGCTCATATTTGCCTCCCTGCTTCAAGCCCCGTTTTTTGTACCAGATTTCCCGGATTCTCGTCAAAAACCTGTTCACAAACTCGGTTGTGTAAGTTTTACATCATAGGGGCTCCCATATGACTGGTATTCGAAAGCTCCCAAATCAACAGTCCATACGCGGACTGATAAGAAACGGCTGCGCGACGGTTGCCGGATCTGCAATGCCGGTCGTCTCGATGATCAGTTCATCGAATTCATCTTTCCTGGTTTCCAACATATTCAGGACATCGTAAAAATCGTCATTCAAATTGCAGCAGATACAGCCGCTGTTCAGTTCGGACACGTCTGTCCCGGAAGAAACGATGAGCCCCGCATCGATCCCCTGCTCTCCGAACTCATTTTCGATGATCACCGGGCGCCGGTCTTTCCGAAAAGCGATGTATTCGTTCAGGAAGCTCGTTTTACCCGCTCCGAGGAACCCGGTGATGATGGTAACCGGTTTGGCTTGTGATGATGTTCCTTTTATAATTTTCGAGATAAAATGTTTATCCGGCTTCTACCATCCAGCCGTTTCCTGTTTTTTCAGTGTCTTCTGCCATAGCTCCACTGCTTTAAAGCCGGTATCTCCCGTGTATTGTTTCCTGAGTATCCGATATTCGGAAAGCAAAGTCATAGCCCTCTTGTACAACAGTGAATCCGCAGCGCCGGGCTGATGCCCCTCTGGTATCGCATAGGTAAAATATCCTTTCTCTGAGGCATAAACAGGTATCCGGAAAAAATCCCGTTTTACAAATTGCCCTGCGCTATCCTGCTGCATGCCGGCGGTGACAAAAAAATCCACCGCATAGCCGGGGTATCCGAATAAGTAGCCGTACCCTCTCCACCGGTCATACTTCTTTTCATACTCGATGATCGTGATCACCTGGGCGGGATCGGATTCAGGCGTGATACCGAACTGTCCGAAAAAAGAAGCCTGCTCTTTGATCTTATTTCTGAACTTTTGCAGGTTCACGGCATATATCTCCATATTGCGCCGTCCTTTATGAGGCTGCTGAAAGGGAATGAGCACAAACCTGACCCTGTCGTTGCTCAGCCGGCTGCATATCTGCTGGTAAATGGACAGGGAGTCCAGCGCAGCGCTGTTAGCAGCGATCCTGCTGTCTGTCGGTGAATGGGTGCTGTCTTTTGCTACGGCATACGACAAAAACCTGATACTGCTGATGGGTTTAATGGTATCCAGCAGCGAATAGAGCCCCTCGTGATCCAGCGCATAGGCGAGCATGCTGTCTGCCAGCGCCTGGTGGTACGACCGGGACTGACGATGAAATTCCCGGCCGGTCCGGCATGAAACAGCCAGGATAGCAATACAAACGATAGCAGGTATCCTCATTTAGAAGTAGGTTAAGTAATTGATCTGTAGAAGTGTCCGGCTTCCGGACTGTTTTTTTTCCGCCCGCCGGATATCCGACCGGAAGCTGACCGAATGGATCAGGCGGGTTTTCCCGGGCGTCACTTCCAGCCCGAGTATCCCCCCGCCCTTTGCATAGCGTCTGCTGAAATAGTCGTAATCGGGCCTCACCAGCTCCTGTATAATTACCTGGTCGTTTCTGACAGAGAACGAATGATCCATTGCGGCAAAATACCCGGCGAACGGCTGGATCCTTATACGAAGCCTTTCAGTAAGCTGCCGTCGCCAGGTGACCCCGGCCGTTCCGCCGCCTGCCGCAGCCGTAAACCTCATGCCGGTAGCGTGGTCCGAACCGGCGATATAACCCAGAGAAGGTGTGATGTCCCATTTGATGCTGCGGCGGCCCTGTCCTGCGGTAGTCCATGCGGCAAGATTCAGCTCAACAGAATAAGAGGCATAGGAAGCGCTCTCGGCATTAAATACCACATCATCGGCATAGCCGTTCCGACGTGTATATAGAATGCGGATCGCTTTTCCCCGATGAACATCCCCGAGTGAGAAATGCAGCAGTCCTTTGAAACCCGTCCCGGTATAGTAGCCCGTCACCTGTTTCCTGGCTACTCCTTCAAAAACGTCCTCATTTCGCTGAGATACGCCGGCGCTTACCAGTAAATCATATTTTTCCCGGCTTCTCCGATAGTGCAGGCCCCCCTCCCACCCGGTTCCCCTTCTCCTGCGTTCGCCGCTTACGAAAGGCGACCTGCTGAAAGTCCCGTATCCTCTCAGGCGATAGAGCAGCACGTTGCTCTTGCTGTAAAACCCGATCTCATTTTCTTCCTGTAAAAACGTAACGACGCCATCGACACCCAGCTCGTCGGAAGGCGTGATGTTCCATACCAGGCCCGGCGCGAGGGAAATGTTCCTGATACGGTAAAAAGGTTTGGGCTCACTGGTCCTGGCGCCGCTGCCGGTGTTATAATCTGCTTTAATCCCCGCTCTAAGCGACGGCCTGAGCAGGGTTGCCATTCCGGCTGTAGCGTATATATGGTCGCGGTCCCAATCGCCGGAGCTGCTATCCGCCCAGATAAACGGATTTCCCTCATAGGGATCCTGCACCGCGCTCCAGGCCAGGCGTTTGTCATACGTCTTCCGGTAGCTGAAATCTGCCAGGAACCGATACCTGCCGATCGTCTTGATCCCTCCAGTAGCGAGGGTATAAGCGGAGGAAGATGACGCTTCCATAGGACGCTTAAAATCCCCGGATACAAAACCTGCCTGCGCAGATGCAAACCCTATATCCGGGCGGTTTCGGTTTAAAAAGGCCGCCATATTACCGGTATAGGAATACATATCGGCTATCCTCCGATCTTCCAGCATCTGCAGGCTGTCGAGCCTTGTATCCTGCGCATAGACTCCGGATAGCACGAAACAGACGACCGGCAACAGACCGGCCAGGCGCTTTGCTATGGATCCGGGTAAGTATGAACAGCCCCTCATCTGCTTACCGGGTCAGAATCCTTTAGGTGTTGGGGCGGACAGCTTTTCAAAGTCGCTCGCGCTATTGTTGGTATCCTGCAAGACCCTTCGGCCGTTGATGACAGTCGCTACTTTCCTGCGGAAGCTCTGCATGGTATAGGTGTCGTCGGCAAATACAAACCCGGCTTCCAGCCCGGCCGGTATGCGTTTAAAGTCTGCGCTATTCCCGTCCTTGAGGGCTTCGAAGGCGTCGATCACTACGGAATTGGGTACTTTTATTCTCGGATCCAGCGGAGATCCCGGAATGGGCACCTGCTCGAGTGAGTTAAAATCGGCTTTAAAGATGATTACCCCGGGTCCGAATACGGTCAGCAGCCAGTCAAAGCCACCGGTGAAATATAACCTTTCCAGGTTAGGCACTCCCGGGGCGTCTGCATCCCGGTTGTCCGGGCGCTCATTATAAGTTTCCCACTCAGCCGCAGACAGGTCCACCGGACTGTTTGGATTAAGCTCCTCTTCTTTATGGTTCACCCCGTCCTGCGCGATCAGGATGCTCTGTCCCGGCGCTAACGGATGATCCTTGCCTGACCCCGGAATACGCCACACGTTACCTACATACACGTGATCCTGATCCTCCTTGTAGGGAGTAGGCAGCGAAGTCGGGTTGATCAGGCCGGAGTTTCCGTAGGCATCGGCTATGCACAGGCTGTCAAGGTAGAGCGTGTCGGTAGAGTTGTTATAAATTTCCACGAACTGGTCGCTGAAATAATTCCCCCCGGAAGGTGTTTTACTTCCGGTATAATATACTTCCTTGATCAGCAGGCTCCCGGCTGCGCTTCCCTGTAACCGGAGTGTAAAAGTGGGGTTATTAGCCGCGGAAATTGTCACACTGCCCTGGGTAGCGTTGAGAGAAACAGGGGTATTGATCCCGGTCAATGATTCCGCTTCGGCCGCGGTAAGGTTCTTGCTTGCGCTAAAAGTGTAGGTCCCGGGCAGGACCTCCTGGAAAACGGCATTCCCTTCGCTGTTGGTAGTGGCGGTTTTGACGGAGGCATCGCTTGCATTGGTCAGGGTAACAGTTGCGCCTGCGGCCCCTTGCTGACTGTAGGTAGCCGGGAAAACTACATTTACGATGATGTCAGCAGTTTCCAGCTTCCCCGGCCTGTCCTTTTCGCATGCTGTAAGCAGCATCAGGGGCAACAGTAGTATTTTGGCTAAATTTTTCATACAAGATTGATTTTATGGAATTGATAAATTGAATTCTGCTCCGAAAAAAAGCGGCTCGTTTCGTCTGACCAGTCCCCCGGTATTCGCGTCTGCGTGCAGCGGGCGGTAGTTGAGGAAATTATTGGCGTAAAATGAAAACCCGAACCCCTTGCGCCACTCTTTTGTGCACCGGATGTTGAAGAGGTGTAAAGGCGGGTAACGCGTCGTTGCCAGCGTACCGACCGTCCTGACAAGATCGTCATACACAGGCTGCATGGTCTCGCTCTCACTAAGGGAAATGACCTCTCCCTTCCGGTTCATATAGGAGACAGGAAAAGGGCTTAGCACACCCGGCCGGTTTACGCTCAGCCAGACGGTCTGCCAGAGCGCTGAAAAAATGATATTCAGGGCAGGGACACGGTGAATG
Source organism: Cytophagaceae bacterium SCN 52-12 (assembly GCA_001724175.1). Taxonomy (GTDB): domain Bacteria; phylum Bacteroidota; class Bacteroidia; order Cytophagales; family Spirosomataceae; genus Ravibacter. The sequence continues at coordinate 6,629 of MEDT01000015.1, forward strand.
AACCGGATGCTGGTATTGAACCTGGTGGTGCGAACCGCAGACGAAGACCGGTAAACGGGTATTCTTTCGGGAGTAGTGTTGCTCTGGTAAGCCCGCGCCGCATCCATATAATACCCGTCATCAAAGGTTTCGGTCTGTATATACGCCCCGGTGATATTAAAAGAAGTCCGTATGCTGCGTACCTCGGGAAGCTGCACCGTAAACTCGGCGCCTTTGTTAGCGATATAACGGTTATTGACGGGTACGTCATAAGCCGCGAAAAAGGTATCCACACGCGCCGGCTCCGGCGCCAGTACGGGGGGCCGTCCGGCAGGTGTGCTGATGGCTGCCAGCCTGTCGTAGGGAAAAGGCCTGACCTCCCGGTTTATTCCTATTGCGCCGGTAGTGGCTTCTTTAAAAAGGGACAGGTTCAGGGTATACTCCTTCTTCTCTATGTCCAGCCCTGCTTCCCATTTTTCCGACTGGTAAGGCATCAGGCGCTGATCATCCAGCGGGATGGTCCTCGTCGTAATGATCACCAGGCGCTCTGCGGCATTGGCTGCATAATAATTGAAATTGACCAGGTCGAAATAGCGCGTCCCCGGATAAAGATAGCTGAGGGGCGGCATCTTTGCGGCAATACCATACCCTCCCCGCAGCCACAGGCCGTCCAGGACTTCTACAGCGGTATTAAAGCGGGGAGAGACAACGATCTTATATTTACTGGCGAACATCCCCCGCGGAGCCAGGTTGTCGATCCGCACTCCCGCCTGCACCATAAGTTTCTTGCCTCCAACAGTCCCCGAGAAGTTGTCTTCCAGGTAATAGGCAAGCTGGTGAAGCGCCGGTATATCCCGGTAGCTGCGCGGACGGTCTCCCATGCTGTAGTTCTGCCGGGGAGGATAAAGCGGGTCAAACCAGCGGCCGTTCCCTTTGTTGACATCGGCTCTCCATTCCCACCCGGCGATGAACCGGTGCCGGGTCGAGAGGATATTTTTCAACAGAGTGGCTTCCGTTTTTATATATACGTTCAGCGGTTTTCCGTCGACAGTCGTTTGATTGAGGTATTCGCTTCTGCCATAGACGCCCCGCATGGTCGTATCGGTAGTTGCAACCGAAAGCGGGTACAGGTCCCGGGTTACCAGCGACTGGTAATAGCTTTTTTGATGGCCATAGGTCAGGGCTGCGGTATATTGCAAAACCGATATCCATTTTTTACCGGCCTTCCAGCGCCCGTCTGTACTTATTTTAATATTATAATCGTAGGAATAGTGCCGGGTCTGGTACCTGGCATCATCCGGGTCCTGTTTGAGGTTATCCAGGGTCCGGTACCCGGAAATAATCGAAGTAGCCACAAATCTCTTATCTCTTTCGCCGATATACTGCCAGGCCAGCTGGCCCTGCAGCCTTGTATATTGGTTAAAAGGGTTGCGTGCGTCATCACGGGCACGGAGAATATCGCTGCTGATATTATAGATATTCTTCCTGTCCCGGCCGGAAAAACCCGTCATAAAGACGGCCTGCATCGCATCGGGGTTCAGCCGGACCCTTATTTCGGGTTTAAAGCTGCCTATACGGGAGTTGGCGATGATAATACCGGAAGTCAGGTCACCGAACCTGGCGGAAGGGATCCCCCTGATCACTTCGATGCTCTCGATATGATCGACCGGGATCTGCCGCAGGTCGTTCCCCCGCCCGGATACTGAAGAAAAAGGCGGTAAAGCCGAAGGGGCTGCATTCAGGATATTGACATCGTTCTGCAGGTTGGCGTTATTGGAAACGGGTACGCCATCGATGATGAGCTGCGTTCCGAGCGCCCCGGCCCGGGATGCATCGGTAGTGGAAGGGATCTGCCGGAGGTTCACCTGCTGCGCGCTGCCCAAAGCCGGGTTTACGGCCAGGTGCCCCGGGACAAGCTGCAGTACGTCCGCCAGGCTTAACGGCTGGGTATGAATAATGGCAGATTTGTCGATTACCGACGAAGAACCGAGCCTTTTGGATCGGGCCGTTACGGCAACCTCCGCCAGGCCAACGATCCTTTCTTTCAGGTCTACCTCGATAAAAGTGTCGCCTGTTAGATGCACAACCCTGTTTTCGGTCGCATAGCCCACCGACGAAAGCCTCAGCTCATAATTTCCATGAGGCAGGTTCCCAAAGCTAAAATGTCCTTCTTTGTCGGTTATGGCGTACTCTTCTACAGGTAAAAGCAGCACGGTTACATTTTCAAGTCCGTGGCCGTCTGCATCCTTTACCAGGCCGCCCAGTGAGAAAGTATTCGTCAGCGAATCCGGGGACGGCCCGGCCGCATCCGGGTTTGCGCAGGCGGTGTAAGAGATCAGGACCATCAGGCAGATGCTCATAATCCGCTTCACGCGCGATATCGCCCAAAAAGCAGGGGCCCTCCCTCCTTTCCCCGGCATACCGCCTGGTATCCTGATCACAGGCACACCTTCCTTTATGTGTTTATCACGGAAAAGCAAAATCAGAGCTTTATATTTGCAACACTGTTGCAAATATAAAGCCAAAAATACAATTCGCAACAATGTTGCATAAAGTTAATCCCAACTCACTCTTTCCTGGTGATCCCGACAAGCTTCTAGCCGAATACGCAACCCTGATGCCCAGAGCGGACCGATAATCAGCCCACCGGATTGACGGCCAGGATGACGGGACGAGTTCCCTGACGTGCTCAAAACAGCGGGTTCTTCCTGAAATAGGTACTGTCTTCGAAGCTCACCGAATAATCGGATTCGAAACGGGTGCTTTTCCGGTAGTAATCCGTTGTGATAATCTGAGCGCCTGATTTACAGGCTGCCTCGAATGTTGTTTTGTCATTCTTCCTCGCCTCGCGCGTATCGGAATCGGCACGGGTGCGGATCAGGTAGCCTTTTTTTACCAGGTCCGGTATTTCGGCAGCTCTGGCATTGTTCCTGATCAGAAAGGCAGCTTCCGGCGTACCTGGCAATGCGTTCGCAAACATTGTCCTGCCGCGCAGTGACGGGTGCCCTGCGATATACATGTCGCGCTTGCTGCCCGAATCGTCCAGTACAAACACAAATTTCCCCTTTGCGTCCTTTAATGTCGGCCAGTTATCGTGCAGCACGGCACTTTCCAGGGATTCGTACTTTCCCCTTACCATATCGGGTGTGAGGATATGCCTTTCGCCCAGATGTTCAAGAAGTGCTTTGTCGAGGTCGTCAAAATCCCTTGCTGCAATGCCTTCCGTCATGCCGGCATCGGCGACTTTTCCCTTCACTTCAAGGGTAATGTATACCGGTGTATGGCCGGGATGCGCCTCTGACCAGGCTTTGAGGTCCCGCAGGCAATCGATCAACGTGAAATAGTGGCTCCGGAAATCAATATCAGGCACATGCAGCACCTTGAACCCGGGCTGTTTCATTTTGCCCTGCGGATCATAGGGTTCCTGCCCGGCGACCATTTCCAGGCCTTTCGGATCTGCGTATTTCCCGCCCTTCGGGTCGGGATACACATCGATCTCAAGGTTGCGCAAGCCAAGGTCAAGCTGCGCCGTAACCGGGATGTGCTCATAGTCGAGCGAGCTTGCCGATACGGAATCTTTTTGAGAAAACGCCTTGAACAGCGCCGGATCTATGGCTTGTTTATAGCTGTTATGAGAACCGATCACCTGCGTTTTATTAATCTTTAAGCTGTCATCCGTTTGGGTAAAAACAGGAAAACCGCAGGCGAGCAACAGACCTAATAGCGCTTTCATTTGAAGATGGTTTCGTTCGATGCAAAGGTAGGCCGGTGAGCAAAGAAAGCGGTATTAAATTTATGTTACCAGGCATAGCTGCGCCTGCCGGATCTATTATCAGATTAGAATAGTTGGCTGTGCCGGAAGTCACGCAATTAATTAATTAATTAATTAATACAACGATAACGCTTCTTAACTTTCACTCGACCTCATCCGGGATAATTTTGCATCTGCATGACTAACAAAAAACATAAATTCTATGCGTTCAAAATTACGTCTATCACGGCTCGTATATTTTTCTGCGTGTTTGCCCTGGGCTGTTCTTAGTACTTACTCCGCTCAGGCGTTCTCTGCGAACGTCAATACGATGCTTCCGTTTCAGCCGGAAAACTTTTTTTCAAATGCTGAGTCTGTCGCACAGTCCATCTCGGGTTCGGTTACGGATGAAACCGGGGCGCCGTTGCCGGGCGCGACGGTTATCGTCAAAGGAACAACGAGGGGAACGTCAACGAACGCCGAAGGGAAATTTGTTATAGATGCCGATGCGGGCGCCGTTCTCGAAGTTTCTTTTATCGGATATACCACAAAACAAGTTACCGTAGACGGGCAGTCACCGATCGTTATCCGGTTAAGCCAGGATCTTTCGCAATTGAATGAGGTGGTCGTAGTTGGTTACGGCACACAGAAAAGGTCGGATATTACCGGCGCTATTTCTTCCATCAGCAACGAAAATTTTAACCGGGGCGTCGTCACGAACCCGGGCGAATTGCTGCAGGGTAAACTGGCCGGTGTTTCCATTGCTGCCAATAGTGGTGAACCCGGGGCTGCGCAGGACATCATTATCAGGGGTATCGGCAGCCTGCGATCCGGGACGCAGCCACTGTATGTGGTCGACGGATTTTTGTTGGACAATTCCTCCACCGGCGTTCCCACCAATCCGCTCAACTTCATCAACCCCAGCGATATCGAGAGCATCGATGTACTGAAAGATGCCAGTGCGACAGCTGTATATGGTTCCAGGGCATCTAACGGCGTTGTGGTCATTACCACAAAAAAAGGTAAGGGAAAACCGCAGATGACTTTGTCGGCGTCCACGGCGATATCGTCCATGGCTAAAAAAATAGATGTTTTCGACGCCGATGCTTTTCGCAGAGAGGTTGTGGCCACCGGCGGGACTTTGCAGGATTTTGGAGCAAATACGAACTGGCAGGACGAGCTGACGCAAACAGGCGTATCGAACACGCTCAACCTATCGATGGGCGGGGCCGGCAGCGAAAATTCTTCTTATTTCACTTCCTTAGGTTCCCAGGATCAGGAGGGGATCCTGAAAAACAGCAGGCTGAAACGCTATTCCGGGAAATTGAATTTAAACCAAAGGGCATTCGACAACAGGTTAAATATTGACTTTAATTTAACGGCTTCCCGCACCGAAAACTTACGCCCGGATATCATTTCTACCATGAGCGATATGCTTAGTTTGAACCCGACGATCCCGCCTTATACCGATGGTGCGCCTACCTTGCTGAACACAAACGCCTTAAACCCGCTTGCCCGGTATAATTTGTTCAGCGACAGGGCTATTAATCACCGTATCCTGGCAAACATTGCACCATCGATAGAAATCCTCGACGGCCTTACGTACAAATTGAATTTCGGTGTCGATTATTCCACCACAAACAGAAATCAGCAGTACAAGCCCTTCCCGGCGGTTGTCAATGAGTCTGACGTTTCTAACGGTGTTCTGAACAATGCAGTAAGCGGAAATACCAATCAGCTTGTCGAGAATACGATAACGTATAACTGGGCCCGTACCGAGCACAATGTCACGTTCCTGGCGGGTCATTCTTATCAAAAGTTTCTGGATGAGGCCAGAACAACTACTTACCGCGGCTTTGCAAATAACAATATCGAACCTATTTACCAGGACCACACAAGTACTCCTGCACTGCCGACAGCGGTAACTTCGGAAGGATTAAAAAACGAGCTTCAATCTTTCTTTGGCAGAGTAAACTATATATATGCCGATAAATACCTGTTTACCGGTACGTTTCGCGCCGACGGATCTTCCAAGTTCGGAGAGAATAACAAATACGGTTACTTTCCTTCTTTCGCCCTGGGATGGAATATCAGCAGGGAAGATTTCATGAGCAATTCGCTTTTCAGCAACCTGAAATTACGCGCGAGCTGGGGACAGACAGGTAATCAGGAGATCCCGTCCAAAATAACAAAAGCAAGCTACCTGGAAGAACGTTTACAAACAGGCACCGGAAGCGTAAGTACCTATCCGATCGATACCGATGCCACTTCGCTCGAAGGCTATCCATACGGGATTATTTTTACGAGACTTGCAAATCCCGATTTGCAGTGGGAAGTATCCACGCAGGTAGACCTGGGTATTGATTTCGCGCTATTTAAATCCAGGTTGACGGGTACCCTTGATTATTTCAATAAGCAATCTTCCAATATACTTCTGGAAGTTGTTCCCGCCGACCCTGTTCAGCCCACTTCCGTTTACTGGACCAATATCCCGGATATGAAAATCGTCAACAATGGTGTCGAGCTGACATTGAACTACGGCAGCGATCCGAAGCATGACTTCTCGTACAATATCGGAGGTAACCTGACCTACATTCAAAATAAAGTTCAGAACTCGCCTTACGCGGTTTTGGCCACCGGGGCGGCGCAGGGTGCCGGCCAGACGGGGGCGACTATTAACGGCTATATCAATAGTCACCCTCTGGGGGCATTCTATATGTTCCGGTTTGATGGAATTAATGCGGAAAGTGGGCAAAACCTGTTCAGAGATACCAACGGAGACGGGGCGATACTGGACAACGACCGTGTTGTGGTAGGCAGCGCGATCCCTAAAATTATCTATGGATATAACCTTAATTTCAAATATAAGGCTTTCGATCTTGGCTTGAATTTCAATGGTGTAGCCGGCAATAAGATTTACAATCACACAACCATGACCTTGTTTAGCAGGGCACTATTGGCCAAATCCAACAACACGACTGATTTTGCCGTTCAATACCCCAATGAGGCGTTGAGCAATGCCAATGTCGTATCGACCCGGTATCTCGAAAACGGCTCTTTTATGAGATTGAATAATGCTACGCTGGCCTACAATCTGAATTTTGCGGGAACCGGGCTGGGGAATGCAATTCAACGTGCCAGTCTTACATTGACGGGTCAGAATTTGTTTGTCATAAGCAGTTATTCCGGTTTTGATCCGGAAGTTAACACAGGATCAGCTTCCGGCGGAATCCAGACATTCGGAATTGACCGCTTTACCTACCCGAGAGCAAGAACTTTCCTGCTTGGTCTTAATGTGACATTCTGACAGGACCTGAACAATTTATTTTCCATTCGTTGAAAATCAGATCGCAATGAAAAACATAAGATTTTATAGAGTGCTGACGATAGCTGCATTTTTACTGGCTTTTGTCGGCTGTACCAGCCTGGAGGAGGAAATTCTTGACGAATCCCTCACGGGAACGGGCCAGGCGGAGCTTGTAAGCGGGTCTATAGCGCCGGTATACGGTCTTCTCCGCTCCGGTGTATGGCTGCATACGGTCAATTTCGGACTTCAGGAGGTTTCTTCTGACGAGGGTATTCTTCCTTATCGCGGCGGTACCGACTGGTACGACGGCGGCAAGTTCATCGCGGTTTACCAGCATTTGATGACACCCAGTAATGCCCTCGTAAGCGATACCTGGACGCAGATAACCCTGACTTTATCGAGAGCCGTAATTGCTGCGGAAAGACTAAACGAAGCAGCCAAAACCGGCAATTCGGCAGCGCAGGCAGGCTACTACGAAATGGTTGCCATGAAGGCATATCTCAACATGCTGGTACTCGACAACTGGGGCCTGGTTTTCAAAAAAGAGCTCTCGGGTGAGATGTCTCAAATCCTGAGAAGACAGGAAGCTATTGATTATATCGAAAGCGAGCTTTTATCGGTGGTTGATGTAATCAGCAAAGACAATGACCCCGGCAGGTTAAACCAAAATGCGGTGAAGGCTTTGCTGGCGCGTTTGTATTTGAATGCTGCCGTCTATCGCGATCCGTACGGTACACCTGAATTCAGGAAGGAGGATATGGATAAGGTAATTCAATATACCGATGAAATCATTGCCGGACCATACTCCCTGTCGCCTGAATACTTCGATTTGTTCAGTGACGATAACCATACTAACCGGGAGCTTATTTTTGCGCTTGACCAGCGGGGAGTATTGGAAACCGATCACCAGCGATGGGCGTATTGGTCGATATCCGGCGACCAGATACCGAGACCGGAGTTTCCGAATACGCGCGGTACCGATGCGGTAGCGGCGACTTCCGACTTCTATCAGACCTGGGTGGATGCCTATGGTGATACAGATCCGGCCGACGCTGACGCTCGTTTTTTCAAAAGAAATACGATCATACCGGAGAACCTGAAAGACCTCACCGGAGTTACTCCGCTGAATGATGAGGAACATTATTATTGCGTGGAAGCCTCGCAGTTTGAAATGGACAGGGGAATTCTCCGGGGTATTATCTGGGGTCCCAGAAAGGACGCCGGAGGTAACATACTGAGATGCGATGACGGCAAGGTAAGGATATACCCGGTGATCAACAGAAGAACCAGCGGAGCCAACCTGACGTATGTAAATCATACACGCGAGGTCGATTTTACCGGTCCGGGCAGTTTGCACAACACGGGTTACCGGTTTTCAAAGTATCAGTTTAGTCAT
>MEDT01000016.1 GCA_001724175.1 Cytophagaceae bacterium SCN 52-12
TGGTTTCCGAGCGTACCGTACGAGGCCCGGAGCTTCAGGTTCGCGATGCTGCCCTGCAAGGGCTGGAAAAACGGTTCTTCCGAAATCCGCCAGCCGACGGAAGCAGAAGGGAAGAATCCCCATCTATAGGCCTCCATGAAGCGGGAGGAAGCATCCCACCGGCCGTTGACCTCCAGGAGATACCTGTCTTTGAAGCTATAGTTGAGCCGGTTGAAATGGGAGAAAATGCCCCAATCCCAGTGACTGCCCGCCGTAATGGAAGTTGCGATATCGCCGTGATCGAGATCTTCGAAGCCTGGGAAATCGAACCCTTTCCGGGTGGCGCTGAAAGACCGGGCGGATTTATCTTCGGTCTGGATCCCCGAAAGCAGCTTAAAGGTGTGATTGCCGGCTGTCAGGTCGTACGTAGCCTGCAGGTTAAACTGCTTTGTAATGTTTTGGCTCCATTCTTCCTTCTTCTCATTGCCGCTTGAGGGGAAGGAAGTCTTGAAAACGCCTCCCTCATAGGTATCGTAGGGAGTGAGGAAATAGTCTGACTTTGTCTCTAGCTTACGGATGCTGTAGCTGGTCAGGATGTCGAGGTTTTTGACGGGTGTGATATTGGCAAACCCTTTGAGGATGATCTCGGGAGTTGTTGCGGTATTAATACCGGAAGCAGATGCGGAAGCGATCGGGTTGTCGCCGTTCTGGCCATATCCCCAGGTGCCGTCGGCATTGATGCCGGAGAAAACAGGTACGAAGGTAGTCGCCTTGTTGATGATGCTTTCCGGTGTGTCGTAGGCAGGTCGGGTGGTATTGGAAGATCTCAGGTTAAGATCCGTCCCTATTTTCAGCCAGCTGTTGATCCGGGCATCGGAATTGACGCGCATCGTAAACCGCTTGTACGCGTTGTTGGCGATCGAGCCGTTCTGGGAGAACATACCCAGATTTCCGAAAAACCTGAACTTTTCGGTGCCTGCCCCAAGGCTGATTGAGTTATTATGCATAAGCGCCCGGTTCCTGATCGTCTCCTTTCTCCAGTCGGTGTCGTAGCGGTTGAGGCCGTCGGCTCCCAAAGTTTTATAATCGTTGATCAGGCTTTCGGAATATTGAGGCGCCAGGTCGGAGTTTGCGCGCGCAACATTTATAGCCTCCATATATTCTATTGCCGATAGCGGCTCGGGGATTTCGGTCGGGGTGTTGAAGCCGGCAAAGCCGTTGTAAGAGATTTTGAGAGGCTCCTTACCCGCTCTCCTGGTGGTGATCAGGATAACGCCGTTCGAGGCCCTGGAGCCGTATATGGAAGCCGATGCCGCATCTTTCAATACCGAGATAGACTCGATGCTGGTCATGTCGATGTTGTTCATATCGCCTTCCACGCCGTCGATCAGGATCAGCGGGTTGGAGGTAGAGTTGATGGAGCCCGTACCCCGTATCCTGATGGTGGCCCCGTCGGCCCCGGGGCGTCCGGATGTCTGGGTTACCGAAACCCCCGGAACCAGTCCCTGCAATGCATTGGAAGTGTTAGTGGCATTCCGCCTGATCAGGTCTTCTGCCCTTACGTTGTGGACCGCACCTGTCAGGTTTACTTTTTTCTGGGTACCATATCCTACTACGACCAGTTCTTCGAGCGCTTTGGTATCGCTTTGCATCGAAATGCTCAGATTCGACCGGGTGCCGATCTTTATTTCCTGCGTCACATATCCTACGAAAGAAAAGACAAGGGTAGCGTTGTCATCGGGGATCTCAAGCAGGAATTTCCCGTTTATATCGGTTGTAGAGCCGCGCTGGGTTCCCTTTACCAGGATGCTGACCCCTATCAGCGGATCGCCCTTTTCATCGGCTACGGTACCGTTAACTTCTCTGTCCTCCATTTCCCGTATGAAGGAGGACGGGCTTTTGAGCGTGGCGCCCGGAGGGGTATCCCGCGGCCTGACGACTATCGTTCCTTCCAGCACCTCGTAGGTAAGCGGCTGGTTCCGGAACGTTTCTTCGAGAATCTGTTCCAGCGTACCGTTGCTGACGTCTACGGTTACAGGCTTCGCCTTTTTCAGCAGCTCATTATTGTAGATGAACTGGTAGCCTGTCCTTTTTTTTAGGGTTTTCAGCACCTTTCCCATCTGGACTTCACGCAGGCGCAGGGAAAGCTTCTGCGAAAGAGCCTTTGCATTCATCTGGAAGCTCGCCAGTAAAATGGACAGGATGCACAATTTTTTCAGGATGACCATTTTACGGGAAAAGAAGGGGCGGTTTGCGGGTTGTCGCGATCGTAATGATTGGATCATACGTAGTTCACAGTTTAGGTTAAAAAAGGGAAGCGGCATTACACATGGTTTTGAAACAGGATTGCACCGGGGAAAGCTCAGGGGTGCGCTTTGCCGGCAGCGGTAACTCTTATTTTTTTATCTGTTATTTCAAACTTTACCTCCCCCGACAATTCGAGCATCCTGAGCACATTCGACAGGGACTGGTTCCTGGAGATGGAAGCTGTGAAATGTTTGGAAGGTACAGGCGCGGAATCGTCCATTTCGAATCCATACCATCTCTGCAGCTGTTTTAATATCTGGTCGAGCGGTTGGCCTTCGAACTGAAAATATCCGTTTTTCCAGGCTATGGCCTCGTCGGTATCCGCTTCCAGCAGCCTGATGCCGCTTCCTGCTGCTACCACGGCCTGCTGTCCGGGCGACAGGGTTTCGGATTGTTCTCCGGCCGACACTTTTACCGAGCCTTCTATAAGGGTAGTCTTGAGCGTTGTCTCGTCAGGATAGCCATTTACATTGAATTGCGTACCCAATACCTGGATGGTAGCACCCCGGGACTGCACGCTGAAGGTCTTTCCGGTCCGCGGCCATCCGGCGCGATAGGAGGCAGCTACCTCGAAGAATGCCTCTCCTTCTAGGGAAACAAGCCTGTCTCGGTCCGGGAACGAAACAGGATAGGTGAGGGATGAGGCGGCATTCAGCGAAACCTGCGTGCCGTCCGGTAGCAGCAGGCCGAATTGCCCTCCTACCGGCGTATAAAGGGTATGAGAATGTTCCGGTGCACTGCCGGGCCCGGCTGATAAATGGTAGCGCAGGATGCCGTCCCGTTTTTCGATCGACAGGTTATTTTCACGGTAAATGATCCCGTCCGCAAAGTCTTCCAGCACGAGCCGGGTTTCTTTATTCAGCAATAAAACTGCCTTGTCGCTTCCAGGCGAGAAATCCCGGCCGGCAGTTTCCAGGGCGACGCCTGTATTTTTATTGTTATACGTAAGCAAGGTCCTCCACGTGCCGAAAAAAAGAAGCACTGCCGCTGCATACCACCAGTATTTGCGGTAGCCTGGTCTTAAAGGCTGTTCCTCCGGCGGAGCGATTTTTTGAGATATCTTTTCCCATGCCTGCGCCGGATCGACCCCGCTGAAAAAATCAAAGGCGCCTTCCAGCGTCCCGGGCGCTTTCAGCCGGTCGAGGAAGCCGGCATTTGACGGGGAAGAAGATATCCATTCGTCCAGCTCCGCTTTTTCATCCGGATCGAGGGTGTCCTGGATATATTTTGCCAGTAATTGCGAAATTCTATCGTGATGATGCTGCATCCTTTGCGTCGTTTAGGTGTTAGACACCCAACGGGAGCAGGCGGATGAAAAGAATTTGAAAAAAATATTGAGATTCCCGGAAGGCGGTCCGGAAATTCCTGTCTTTAGAGGAAAAGCAGGATAATATTCAGGATTTCAGGAGATAATTTTTTCCGGAGAAGCTGCGCCGCGCGCTGCTTGTGGGTTTTGACAGAATTTACGGAAATGCCCAGCTCGGCTGCGATCTCATCATTTTTCTTACCCTGCAAATAGCTCATCCGCGTAATTTTCCCGCACACGGGCGGAAGCTTGTCGATCGCTTTGAATACCAGCGCCATCGTTTCCGCCTCGAGCAATATTTCCAGGGCGTCTTTTTCATGGGGGATCCCGGTCCCGGATGTCTTCTGCAGGTATTTTTCCAAAACGGATCGGTGTCTCAATACATTGAAGCACGAATTCTTTACCGAAGCATAGAGATAGCTTTTGATGGCCTGGAGGTCATCCGAAACCTCGTCCCGCTGATTCCAGTATTTGATAAAAGCGTCCTGGACGATGTCCTCCGCTTCGGATCGTGAGTCCAGGATCCTGAACGCAAAGTAGGTGAGGGCATGATAGCTCTCTCTGAATACCGACTTTAAAGTTTCCTCGCTTGCGTTCATTTGTTAAAGTGAGCAGTTCGATTGGTATTCAGATAAACAACCCTGATGATATATTTGATTCCTTCCAGGAGCAAAAGCGACCCGAGTGTCACCAGGCCGATTATTTGCAGCGTTTCTCCGCTGAGCGCGGCAGTTTTGAAAACAGGCTGCAGCCAGGGGATATACACAATGGCAAACTGCAGAAGCACTGTCAGAATGACGGTCAGCCACATGCCGCGATTGGCGAAAATGTCGGATGCAAAGAGCGAGTGATAAACCGACCGCACCGAATGGGCGTTGGCAAGCTGCACCAGGCAAAGCACGGTAAAGACAGCCGTCTGCTGCGTTCTTACGTCAAATCCCTGGCGGATAGCCCACCAGTGAACATACAGGGCCGACAGCGTCATTACCAAACCGGTCAGGATAATCCTGAGAAAAAGGCCGCCCGCGAAAAGATTTTCCTTTGGCGGTCGCGGCGGTCGGCTCATCACATCTTTTTCCGCGCGCTCCGCCACCAGGGCCAGCCCCGGCAGCCCGTCGGTCACCAGGTTGATCCACAATATATGGATAGGAAGCAGCGGGATGACAAAACCGAGGACAGGAGCCAGGAAGATGACCAGTATTTCGGCCAGGTTACAGGAAAGGACATACATAATGAACTTGCGTATGTTTTCATAGATCCTGCGCCCCTCGTGCACGGCCTTGACGATAGTGGCAAAATTATCATCGAGCAGTATCATTTCCGCTGCATCCTTGGAGACATCGGTGCCGGTGATTCCCATCGCCACACCTATGTCGGCCTGCTTAAGAGAAGGAGCGTCATTGACGCCGTCGCCGGTCATGGCTACAAATTCACCGTTTTTCTGAAGCGATCGTACGATCCTGAGCTTTTGCTCCGGCGATACCCGCGCATACACCGTTATGTCCTCAACCTTCCGCTCAAATTCTTCATCGGACCATTCTGCCATCTGTGTGCCGGTCACCGCCGGCGCATCCGTTTCCCCGGTCATTCTGAGACGCTCGGCGATGGCTTTTGCGGTGAGAGGCTGATCGCCCGTTATCATGACCGTCCTGATGCCCGCCTGCCTGCATCTTGCTACCGCCTCTACCACTTCCTCGCGCGGCGGGTCGATAAGGGCGGCCATTCCTATGAAGCTGAGCCCGTTTTCTGTTTCTGGCGTAAGGGGCGACGGAAGCTCGTCCAGGACCTTGAAGCCGAAAAACAGTACCCGGAGGCCATCGGCTGCCCACTCCCGGTTCTGCTGCAGCCAGGTTTCCAGCTCTTCCTGCTGGTCCGGCCCGGTTACTTCCGCAATTTTCGAAGGGGCCCCCTTGGTCAGCACCAGGTATTGATCTCCGTACCGGTGGATCGTGCTCATCCTCATCCGGTCGGAGTCGAACGGGATACGGGCTACCGGCGGCAATTCATGCGACGCTTCTTCTGCCGATCCGTATTGCGCCGATGCATACCTGACGAGCGCCGTTTCAGTCGAATCGCCCATCATGTCGCCCTCACCGGTGAAATGCACGTCGTTATTCAGCAGGAGCGCCTGGTAAAAGAGCGTTTCCCTGCCCGGTACTATCCATTCCTTTTCGACCGTCATCACATTTTGGGTGAGGGTACCGGTTTTATCGCTGCATATGTAGGTGACCGACCCCAGCGTTTCCACCGCAGGAAGCTTGCGCATAAGGGCATTCTGCCTGACGAGCCTCCGGGCTCCCTGGGCCAGCGCGATCGTAATAACGGCCGGAAGGGCTTCCGGCAAGGCGGCCACCGCCAGCGAAAGAGCGGTCAGGAACATGTTGAAGGGGGATTCTCCCCGCCAGAGGCCGAACCCGAAAATCGCTGCGCAGATCACCAGCACCGCAACCGCCAGCTGCCGGCTGAAAACGGCCAGTCGCTGCTGTAGCGGCGTTTGCTGTTCGGGAGCGTCCATCATCCCTGCAATTTTACCCAGCTCGGTGCTCATGCCGGTCGTTGTAACAACCGCTTTACCCGTACCGTTGCTGATCACCGTACCTTTGAACACCATGTTGAGCTGATCGCCCGGGACGAGATTGCTTTCAGGAATGGGATCGGTATGCTTTTCTACGGCGTGGCTTTCCCCTGTCAGGGAAGCTTCGTCTGTCCGCAGCGCGCTGACCTCCGTCAGCCGGGCATCTGCCGGCACTATATTTCCGGCCTCCAGCAGGATGACGTCGCCGGGTACCAGCCCCGATGCCTCGAGCTTTACCGGGCTGCCGTCACGAAGGGCTACCGCGTATTGCGCAGACATTTTCTGAAGCATCCTGATAGACTCTTCGGCACTGCTTTCCTGCGAGAATCCCAGCCAGGCGTTGCCTGCAATGATGGCCAGGATGACATAGGCGTCCATATGCTCGCCGACAGCAAAAGAAATACCCGCAGCCACGATCAGGATGACGATCATCACGTCTTTGAACTGGGACAGGAGTATTTTCCATTTGCTCTTTTGCGGCGCTTCGCGGAGCGTATTGGCGCCATAGCGGGCAAGAAGCTCGTCAGCCTGACGGGCTGACAGGCCGCCGGAAGAGCTTTTTAGCTCGCCGATAACCTCATCGACAGATTTTTGATAAAATGAATTTCCCATAGGGAACAGATATCGATGGAAATTTACTTACAGCAGTTCAGACTTTTACTGCTTTTTCAAATTCTCGTTCCGTCTGTACTTTACAATTTCACTGATCAGATGCAGGGGCATCGGCTGTCCCAGCGGGAATTGGACAGACCCTTTTCCCTGCTTGTAAACCGATAATGCCTTTTCGAAAGCGCTATGGCCTGTCGGGGTTGCATAGAAGCCGATATGATTTTTGAAAGCGGCGAAATACACCAGGGGCTTCCCGTTCAATTTATAGGCAGGCATCCCGTAGCTGATGCTTTCCGATGCTTCAGGAGCAGCTTCGAGGATCGTTTTTCTTACTTCCCGCATTGTTTCCTGTATTTCTTCCGGGAAGCTGGCCAGGTAGGCATCTACGGTTTCAGGCTTTGTGCTGTTCATAGCGTTGAAGGTTGAAATGAGCTGTCAGGTTGAAAAGTCGTTTGGCTGCAAAATTGCAAAGTCGTTATATTCCTGTCAATGTCGTCATTAATTTGTTAGCTTTGAACTGTATTTGGTAAAATAGAAAATGGTTTAACCTGTTAAATAAGAATTTAGCCGGAAACTTTTACTGATAGGATCAGACTTGGGGCGAGAGACATATATCAGTAAAATCCGTTGCCCGGCGCGATAGCTTATGAAAGTCACCTTCCCGTTAATAGCGTTTATGATGCTGGCATCCTTCCCTCATATCAACGCTCAACGTATAGCAATTACCCAAAAGACATCCTATCCTTTCATGATAGATCTGCCGGGGCCGGAGATCCTGGAGAATAAGCCCCCGGTCGTATTGTTTCTTCATGGCCGCAGCTTATCGGGCGGAGACCTGAAGCGCGTGCAGCGTTACGGTCTGATGTACAGTATGGATCTTGGCCGGATCTCCCTTCCGGCTATCGTTGTGGCTCCTCACAGCAATGGCGGCTGGAACCCGGACAAGCTGATAGAAGTGATCGATTTCGTGATAGAGAACTATTGTGCAGATCCCGACAGGGTGTATGTATGCGGCATGAGCATGGGCGGGTACGGCACGCTGGATCTTGCAGGGAAGTACCCGGACAGGATCGCTGCCGCAGTGGCCATTTGCGGAGGCGGTTCGGAAAAGTACGCCTGCGGACTGACAAGAGTCCCACTCTGGATACAGCACGGAACCGGAGACCGCATCGTTCCGGCATCCGAGTCCAGGAAAATCGCCAGGGCCGTCAAATCGTGCGACGACTCGGCAAATGTTACGCTGACGCTGCTGGAAGGAGCGACGCACGGCTCGGTGGAAAGGCTGTTCCACCAATACGACATGTATGACTGGATGTTCAGGCACAGGAAGCAGGCAGGTATTACCCTGCTGGACAGGGGTCACCGAAGCCTGGAAAACAGCCGTTAGCCGGCTTACCTTGCTGCCGTACTTTCCTTTCAGGATGCGGATCTAAAGCCGCCCGGATACCCGGACGTCTTAAAACACCGGCGCCGGCTCCCGGTCGGACGGTGCCGGACCAGGAGCCGGCGTTGCCGGCTATCAGCAATCATGATAGATGGTTATTGTCTTCCTCTTCTTTCGCCCGATGAGCTACGCCCGCTTCTTTCAGACGGGGCCGGAGCGCTTGTCCTTCCTGAAGGACTGCTGCTGCGGCTGCCCGATACAGCTTCCCTCGGAGCGGAAGATCTTCCGGTTGAGATGCTCTCTCTTGCCGGCGATCTTCCTTCGTTGACGGGAGCCGTCCGTTCTGTGCCGCTGCGCTGTGCAGGAGGCGTGCTGACACGGCTGCGTTCGGGTGTGCTTACCGATTCCCTGCTGCTGGTCCCGGCAGTGCCGGTGCCATACCGGGAGCTGCTTTCAGGTGAGGTCGTTCTGCCGGTCCGGGGTGAAGGAGCGCTTCCTCCGTTGTCCCGGGTAGCGGGAGAAGATATGGGGTTGGCGCTGCGCGGGTTAGTCGCCGGTGAGCTGGTCCGGGCAGACGAGCCCCTTCCGTTGTCGGAACTTATGACGCCTGAACTTCTGGCGGAACCCGTATTGGCAACAGCCGGTCCGTTATCGAAATTTCTTTCGCGTACCTCTATCGCTTTGCGCGCGCTTGCAGTGCTGGTGCGAACCGCCGATTCACGGTAGCTGCCGTTATTTGCACGGCTGGAGTAGTTGTAAACATCTACCCGGCTGTTGGTATGTCGCTGGATATCAGACGACCGCGGCCCGTAGGCATACTCGTGGTTATTATAGTTATAATAATTATTGATAATGGTTGTCTGGTGATAGATATTCGTTACCTGTGTGCGGGGAACGCTGTAACGATACCAGTTCCGGCTCATGAAGTGGCGCTGGGGAATAAAAACCCAGAAATTGAACGGCAGATTGATCGCTACCCGTACCTGTATACCCGGCATGAGGG
Source organism: Cytophagaceae bacterium SCN 52-12 (assembly GCA_001724175.1). Classification (GTDB taxonomy): domain Bacteria; phylum Bacteroidota; class Bacteroidia; order Cytophagales; family Spirosomataceae; genus Ravibacter. Next base: position 9,164 of record MEDT01000016.1, read on the forward strand.
GAGCCCATCCGTAATATCCGCCTCCGGTACGCCAGTTGACCCATCCCGGACCCCATGTGTAGTCGGGAACCCAGGCCCATCCGAGATAGTCGTCGTAAAACCAGCGCCCGTAATGGAAAGGAGCCCACCCCCACTCGTAGTCAGACAGCCATGTGTTGCCGTATTCGGTCATTACCCACCGTCCGCCGGTGTAATAAGGATGGAAATCCGGACCTGCTGAAGGGATCCAGACCGAACCGTATTGCGGGTGGTTTGACCATCTGCCGTAAGGCGAAAGTGAATTGAAAAACATGGAAAATGATACGGAAACGCCGGGTTGTGCGGAAGCTTTCGGAGGAGCAGGCAGACCTGCTGCCAGCATGATCGCCATTAAAGCTATGCCGATATATTTGAAAGTTCTCATGGCTGTATCGGTTAAAGAGTGAAACCTGTCTCTTTGATAAAAAAAGAGCCGGATAGTTTAATCGCGCGGAAGAAATTTTAAGGAGGCCAGACAGTGTCAGACGGATCGGATCCGACAGCCGGCCGGCGAGGTCAGCCGGCAGAGACGAGGTAGGTCTCCGGCAGGCCTGATGAGTGCCTGATGATCAGCTCTTTTCTGACGGCATCGTAGCGGTAATCGTATCCGGCTTTGAGTATGCGATGGCCTGCCGCTACCCTGCGCGGCTCTTTTTCGAGATGCACGGAAAAAACGGAGGGCCTGGCCGCCCCTGACAATGTCAGCTCTATCCGGGCTCCTGATGAGACAACCGATAAGCTGGTCTCGGATTGGTCGCCGGGAGAAAATACACTGAACGAAAGCTTGTTTCCCGGGAAGATGCGCCATGTGGTATGTCCGGCGTAAGTGCTGTCCCCGATGTTCGTATAGGACCTGGATATATCCATCGGGATAATGGCTCCTTCGCGTACGAACACCGGGAATTCGTCAAGCGGGAAGTCCACTTCTATTGTCTGCGGGCCATGGAAAACTTTTTCCTTATCGAACCAGTAACGCCATTTCCCTTCCGGGATTTCTACCCGGCGGATGGTTTTGTCTTCAAAAATGGGTGCTATGAGCAGGTGATCACCGAAGTAGTACTGGTATTTACCCCCGGCCGGCGTCTGGAGTAATTTCCCGCCGCGGTGCCCGCTGACTACGTAATGGTACATATACGGGATCAGCTCGGTATGGAGCCAGGAATAGGTACGGATGATCTCGAGCTCGCGGCGGCTGCGTTTCCAAAAGGCCCATTCTCCATGTCCGCCATTCATAAAAAGTCCGCAGAACGCCGAAAACTGTGCCCAGCGTATATACAGCCTGGGTGGAATGGAATCGCCTGAGAAACCCGCTACGTCCGAACCGATGACGTTGTATCCCAGCGCAGCGCTTTTGAGGATGCTGTTGATGGCGGATTCGAAGCCCTGGATCCCTTTCAGCGCAATGTCCCTGTCTTTTTTGCCGCTTTTTATCCCGCTGTCGGTATCACTTTTCCAATAGTGCCTCTGGTCGCCCACCCAGGTCACCGGCGCGGCATCGACAGGCGCAAATCCTTCAGGGTGGAAGCCTCTGTCCATCGCTCTGCTCAGTGTGATAAACTCCGGGTTTACAGATCGGCCGTGTTTCAGCTCTTCTCTGTAATAAAGGTCCATATACCGGCGGGTAGTCAATATCCCCGAGCGGCTTTTCATATACGGGACCGGAACCGGGCCTGCCTGGCTGCGCATCAGCGTGGCAGTCCCGTCGAGCTTCCATCCGTCTACACCATACCGGAGCACCTGGTTCTGAAGATCCCGCCACCAGCGCATCGCATCGGGGTTCGTATAGTCGATAAAGCCGCCTTTCCCTTTCCACCATCTGATCTGTTGCCCGTTACCCAGCAGGTACCCGTTTTCAGCTGCCCGGGCGTACCAGTCTTCCGATCCGGGGATCTCCGTATCCTTATTCCGGCTATTGACCATCGAGGTCATCCAAAGCACCACCCGGTAATCTTTTTGCTGCAGGCCGGTAAGCCACTGCGCCGGGTCCGGGTACCTTTTTTCATCAAAGGTGAAATCGTTATAGCGGAGGCTCCAGGGACTGTCGATGAGGATAGTCCTGACCGGGATATCGTGCTGCCTGTAGCCGTCCAGCAGCTCGTCAACGTAGGAGGCAGTATTGAGATCATCCTCCCAAAGCCAGCATTCAAGCGCCCAGGCCGGTGTGAGCGGCGGAAGGCCATGCCGCCGGGCATTGAACGGGATTCCCCAAAAAGGCAGGAGAAAGCCCAGGTACACAATCGAAAAAAGAAATAAAATAATCGCAAGAGCAATGCGGAGCGCTTTCATAAGGGAAAGCCTTTATCTGCCATTCCTGTCAGAACTGGCCGGACGACGATGCCGCTCCGGTATCGACTACCGGCTGCAGCTGCCCCGTAATCGCATCGCGAAGCGTTTTTTCGCTGACCGCGCCGGTCGCCTGCCACACAATTTCCCCGTTTTTATAGAGATAGATCAGCGGCAGGTATTTGATGCCGAGATGTTCGGTTACGGTCTTGTTGACGTCTATATCGATCACTTTTACGAGGGCACGCCCTGAAAATTCGGATTCTATTTTCCTGATGGTAGGGTACATTGCTTTACAGGGGGCGCACCATTTGGCGGTGAAGTCGACCAGTACGGGCAGGTCGCTCTTTATTGCGGTTTCATACTCGTCTACCGGCATGCCTACCACAACCTCCTTCACTTCTTTGATCCCGTCTACCGGCCTTTTTTCCACGGTCCAACGCATATACCCGCCTTCAAGGTCATAAATCTGGGTAAAACCGTTCGACGCAAGAAGCTCGGCTGCCGCAGCGCTTCGGGAGCCGCCGAGGCAATAAACCATGACGGGCTGCTCTTTGTTAAAGCCTTCCATTTGTTTCAGGAAATCTTCTTTCTTAAAATCCACGTTCCTGGCGTTGGGGAGATGGCCGGCGCTGAATTCTTCCAGGGTCCGGACATCGATCACCTGCGCACTTGAGTCGCTGTTGAGGCGGGCCAGAAAATCTTCTCCTCCGATCTTAGATTGGGCAAAAACGAGGGTTTGGCAAAGGAAAAAAACAGTGGCGATTCCAAGAAAGGATTTCATGTTTTGAATGTTTAATTACTCGAACAGTAAATTTAGGCTAATAATCACATATAAGCCTAGTTGCGAACCGTTTTTTTGACTTATTTTGTGCTCCGAACAGGTCTTTTATATAATATTTCAAATATAACTATCTATCCAGCAAATGAGTGCAATACAGTCAGTACATGCCAGGCAGATCTTGGATTCAAGGGGAAATCCCACAGTGGAAGTAGACGTCAGAACTGAAAACGGGTTTGTCGGCAGAGCGGCAGTGCCTTCGGGAGCTTCTACAGGTATCCATGAGGCGGTGGAGCTTCGTGACGACGATCCGAAAACCTATGTGGGCAAAGGAGTATTGAAGGCTGTAGAAAATGTCAACGACATCATTTATCCGGAGCTGATCGGCATCTCCGCGTTTGAGCAAAACGAGATAGACAAGATCCTCCTGGAGCTGGATGGTACTCCGAATAAAAGCAAGCTGGGCGCCAACGCGATCCTGGGGGTTTCGCTGGCAGTGGCAAAAGCCGCTGCTTACGAGGCGGGTCTTCCGTTATACAGGTACGTCGGAGGGACGAACGCCAACACGCTGCCGGTTCCGCTGATGAATATCCTGAATGGAGGAAGCCACGCGGACAACGCCATTGATTTCCAGGAATTTATGATCGTTCCTGCTAAAGCCGATACATTTTCCGATTCGCTCAGAATGGGAGTTGAGGTATTTCACGCGCTGAAGAAGGTGCTTAAGAGCAAAGGCTATTCTACCAATGTAGGAGACGAAGGCGGCTTCGCGCCGAACATCCAGTCGAACGAAGAGGCGATAGAAGTCGTGCTCCAGGCGATTGAAAAAGCAGGTTACAGGCCCGGTGAGGAAATCTTTATCGCCCTGGACGCGGCCAGCTCGGAATTCTACGAAAACGGTATCTACCATTTCAAAAAGTCGGACGGGAAAAAGCTTTCATCTGCCGAACTATCGGCCTACTGGACAGAGTGGGTCAATAAATATCCTATCATTTCGATAGAGGACGGCTTTGCCGAGGACGACTGGGATGGCTGGAAGCTGATCACTGACGCTATCGGTAAGAAGGTGCAGCTTGTAGGCGACGATCTTTTCGTAACCAATGTGAAGCGTCTCCAGCAAGGGATCGATGCCGGTGTAGCCAACGCCGTGCTGGTGAAGGTCAACCAGATCGGGTCGCTTACAGAGACCATCGATACTGTAAACCTGGCAAAACGCAACAGCTACAAAAACATCATGTCGCACCGCTCGGGCGAGACGGAAGATGCCACTATCGCCGATCTTGCGGTTGCGCTCAATACCGGGCAGATCAAAACCGGTTCGGCTTCGCGTTCCGACAGGATGGCCAAGTACAACCAGCTGCTCCGTATCGAAGAGGAGCTTGGGGATACAGCCTATTTCCCGGGTCTGAAGTTCTGATAATTCCCGCCTGCCAGGCGGTTGTGATACTGGCTTAGGATAAAGCCGACGTAAGGAGGGTGCTTCAGGCACCCTCTGTTTTAGTTTCGTCTCAAATCGTTTACAGGAAATAACCAGGCAGATTTTAGCTGACAGCAGGCTATGGATACCATCTTAAACTGGCTAAAAGGGATCTTCAGCAACTTTTATAAGGGAACTTTTTTCGTTTGGCTGATTTGGGTAAGCTTTTTTGATAATAACAGCATCCTGAACGGTTTTTACAGCTCCAGGAAAAGGGCCGTGCTTGAAAGCGACACGCTTTATCTCCATCATAAAATACTGGAGGCCCGACGAGACAGGGACGAAGTTTTCGGGAATGAAAAGATGCTGGAGAAATGGGCCCGGGAAAAATACCGTATGAGCAGGCCCAACGAAGATGTTTACGTCATAGTCGACGAAAACAATCATTCCCTGGAAAGCGCGGAATAGCCTGTAAATCTGTTTCCTCAGACCCGGGCTGTTCCGGATATAATAGAGTTTTACGTGTAGCTTCATTTGACAATGAACAGGAAAGTTATTTTAATGATTTTAGACGGGTGGGGAATCGCCCGGCCCGGTGAAGAAAGCCGGTCGGCCATTGCGGCAGCCTACACGCCCAATATGAACAGGCTGCTGGAAAACTATCCGCATACAACCCTGCTTACTTCGGGGCTTCATGTAGGGCTGCCGGAAGGACAGATGGGAAATTCGGAAGTAGGACATACGAATCTCGGTGCGGGCCGTATTGTCTACCAGGACCTGGTAAAGATCAATAAAGCCGTCTCGGAAGGAACGCTTGCCCAGGAACCTGTTCTGTCGGAGGCCTTTCATTATGCCGCAGCCAATAACCGGCGGGTGCATTTTATCGGTCTTGTGTCTGACGGCGGGGTGCATTCGCACATAGACCACCTGAAAGGACTTCTGACAATAGCTTACAATGCAAAGCTCAATGACGTGTACGTCCATGCCTTTACCGACGGGCGCGACTGTGATCCGAAAAGCGGGGCCGGCTTCCTGTCGGATCTCAGGCAGCATATGAAGTCCACTACCGGGCAGATTGCTTCCGTGACAGGGCGTTACTATGCCATGGACCGCGACAAACGCTGGGAGCGCGTCAAGCTGGCCTATGATGCCATGGTATTCGGCGAAGGGAAAAAGGTGTATGCCGATAAGCTGATAGAAGCTATTGAAGATTCTTACAGCCAGGATGTTACGGACGAGTTCATCAAGCCGATCGTGCTGACGAAGGAAGACGGCCAGCCGGTCGCCCTCA
>MEDT01000017.1 GCA_001724175.1 Cytophagaceae bacterium SCN 52-12
AAAAGGCAAATGGGTAAGCCTGTTCGATGGCAAGGATCTCCGGGAATGGCATAGCTATAACCAGGATAAAGTGGTGGGATGGATGATCGAAGACGGCATGCTTACCACCGACGGCAGCGGCGGTGACCTGACGACAAACAAGGAAAACGGCGATTTTGACCTCCGGTTTGAATTTAAAATACCGCCCGCCAGCAACAGCGGCGTGCTTTATAAGGTACTTGAAAGGCCCGATATCAAAAGAACGGTCTTTTCGGCTCCCGAATACCAGATCATCGACGACACCGGCTACGTGATCAAAGCTGCCAACGGCGAGCAGATCAGCCTGAAAGAAACTCAGAAAACAGGGGCCAACTACGATATGCACCCGCCGCTCGACAAAACAGCCTTCAAACCCGCCGGCACCTGGAACAAGGGCCGGATTATCGTGGAAGGAACCCATGTAAGGCATTTTCTCAACGATAAGCTGGTAGCGGATTACCAGTATGGCGACGAAAACTGGAAAAACCTGCTAAAGCAAAGCAAATTTGCCGAGTGGCCCTATGCCAATCCGCGCCATAAAGGAAAAATAGCGCTGCAAAGCCACAACGCGAAGGAAAAAATCTGGTTCCGGAACATCCGCATCAGAGAGCTTTCTCTGTGATATCATGAAATAGCCATAAGTAATCAGCGCTACAACCCTTCCTCCCACCATTTTGTAAATGCCTGCGCGCTGTCCTTCAGCATGACGGGCTGCCCGATCATAGGCGTTATGAGGTTAAAGGAATGCGCTGCCGACGCTTCGGCTATTTTCTGCATCGGCTCATACCAGGGGTGCCTTCCCAATGCATACTTTGAGTTATGAATAGTCATCAGCCGCCTCGGCTGCAATTCTTCAATGGCTTTTACCAGGTCTTCGGGTACCACGTGTATATACCTCCAGTCTTCATTATATTGCCCGTTTTCCATTATGGCCAGATCAATATCGCCAAATTGTTCCTTGATTTTCCGGAAATGCGCATCGTAGCCTGTATCTCCTGACAGGTAAATGTTGCCCGCGGCGCTTTGCAGCATATATCCTGTCCAGAGTGAATGATTGGAGCGAAAACCCCTCCCCGAAAAATGTCGGGCGGGCAGCGCCGTGAGCCTGATGCTTTCATCCAGCTGCAGCTGGTCGTTCCAGTCCAGCTCCGTAATGACGTCCGGGCTGAATCCCCAGTATTCCAGGTGCTCTCCCACCCCCAGAGGACAGACCACCTTTTTTGTCCTGCCTTTCAGACTAAGCATCGTCTTGTAATCCAGGTGATCCCAGTGATCGTGGGAGATGAGAAGATAGTCGATATCCGGCATGTCAGCGGGATGATAGATGCCTGTTCCGGGAAAAGCGACGTTTGTGTAAGGAACGGGCGAGGCGGAGACCAGCACGGGATCTACCAGGATCCGCTTTCCGCCGATTTGCAGGTACAGTGAAGAATGCCCCATCCAGACCAGCACATCTTCATCCGGCGCGAGATTTTTAAGATCGGTTTTTACGACCGGCAGCTCCCGTGTCGGGTTCAGGTCTTTGACTTTCATAAAAAGGAATTCCCATAGCAGGCGGACTCTCGACTTGTCGTTACGCAGCATCCGGGTTGGCGACTGGTTTTGAAATATGCCGTCCCTGTAGTTGGGCGACTGCTTTATCCTTTCCAGCCGCTTACCGCCGGGCTCCCTGCCAAACATCGGGTGCTGCAGAAAAATAAAAACCGCCAGCCCCAGAAGCGCCGCCAAACCAATAATTCCGAAAATCATTTTTTTAAATATATTCTTAAATTTTAAACTCATTGCCCGTCTTTGTTCACCATCCGTTGAAAATCCCCCCGGGGGGCCTGGATCGTCCTTCCCCGAACTCTCTAAAATACTTCACAAAACTACCAGAGAAATTCTCATTTTTATACTTCGGCTCCCGTGTCAAAGCGGAAATTTGCAGCGAGGCACGGATCGGAGGTTCCAGCAAAAGAATCCCCCCGACCGGCTGTCGCTGATCGGGGGGATGGCATGGAAAAGGTTTTCCCGGCAATCGGGGACATATCGTTGCAAACTACGGCTGTGCTTTCGACAGGCGTTTTTTCAGCAGGCATAGTACGCCGAGCTCCTCGAGCGAAAGCGCATCGTTTGTTCTGAGAAGCTGCTTTACTTCCTCTTCAAAATATGCCAGCGTTCTGCCTTGCGTATAGCTTTTGATCACGCGCGGGTCGATATAGGAGCTACGGGCGATGGCGGGCGTATTCCCCAGCTTTTCGCTTACCGCGATGACGGCGTCGCGAATGTTCTTGTTCAGCTTTTTCTGGTCTTTTTCGGCTACCGCCCCTATCTCGTCAAGCACCATAGCCGCAATGACGGTCCCGGCCCAGGTACGGAAGTCTTTGGCAGAAAACTCCTCGCCCATCACTTCACGTATGTAATCGTTCAGGTGGCTGCTTTTTACGTCCTGTATGCTATTGTCTTCATCTATAAACTTGAAAATTTCGTAACCCGGCATATCGTCCAGCTCTCTTACGATCTTCGCCAGACGGGCGTCGACAATATGCTTCTCGTGCTTTTTACCCGATTTCCCTACAAAAGAAAATATCATTTCGTCCCCTTTTATTTCGAGATGCCGGCTACGCAGGGTCGTTAACCCATAACTGCCGTTCTTGCGCGCGTAGCGGTCATTGCCGGGACGGAAGAAGGCGGTGTCCAGCAGCCGCAGCATCACTGCCAGCACCTTTTCCCGCGTCAGCCTGCGCTTGCGCAGGTGCTGTCCCGTGATTCTCCTCATGGTCTCCAGCCTGCCGGCAAACCGGATGATCCGGTCGAACTTCTGCTCGTCCTGCCGTTCCCGGAATTTCGCATTATAGATATACTGCTTTCTTTCTTTTGCATCATAGCCTGTAGCCCTGATCTTTGCCCGCGGGGAAGTATCAATGCTTACGTTTTCCCACGCCGGCGGGATGACCAGGGATTTAAAATAGGCTATTAAATTTTCATCCGTTATTTTATTCCCTTGCTCGTCGATATAGCGGAAACCCTTCCCGCTCCTTTTCCTGTAGCAGATCATATTGGACAATGTGGCAATGTGACGATATGATGATATGACGATGGGCTGGCGCCTGATAGTTCATGCTCGCAGCTATGAGGGTTTATTCCGGTTGAACCATTCGATGTAGGCATCTACCGCCTTCTGCAAAAACTTCCGGACATTATCATCCTTGAAATTGCCGTCTTCATCAAACAGCTTGTTCGCCCCGGCAATGTATACTTCCGGCTGCTGCATAACAGGTACATTCAGGCACACCAAGCTCTGCCTCAGGTGATGGTTGGCGCCAAAGCCGGACAGGTTTCCCGGCGAGTTGCTGAAAACCGCCGCCGGCTTGCCATCCCATTTATTCTTATCCGACGGCTTGGAGGCAACGTCCACTGCGTTCTTTAATACCGCCGGTACCGAGCGGTTATATTCCGGCGTTACGAAAATGATGCCGTCGAGCTCCTGGATGGTATTCCTGAAAGTCACGTACGACGGCGGGACGTCGTTGTCATCGTCAAAATCCTGGTTATAAAGCGGGAGGTCTTCGATAGAAATGAGCTTGAAGTCGTAGCCTTCAGGCGCCATTTCCAGCAATGCCCTGGCTATTTTTTTGGAGAATGATGCTCTCCGCAGGCTTCCTGCGATAATGCCTATGGTCGCTTTCATAGCAATGGGTTTATCTGTTTTAATATGTGTTTCTTAATATAGCTTCTTAAAAGTCAATCATACAAAATTCACGCCAGCCGTCATTCAATGCCTATCCGGCTGCTGCCCGCCTCCTGTAGTGGTAAAGTATTGACGCGAAGTCCCATCCTGGGTAAAGTAAGCGCCTTCTCTCTACAACCGGATAAGCCGGAAAGCAGCCGGACGGGTATCACTAATGCGCAAAAAACGAAAAAATACCCGTGGCAATAAGCGTCAGGCCGGTTATGATGCCCGCATTGTGCTCGATCCTGTGGGAATCGAATTTCATCAGTCCCTTGTATGCGAAGCTTACCAGGAGCAGCATGCCTGTAATGGTAATAAGAAAATAAAGAAGCGATATCAGGCCGACCAGCCAGCCCGAGATCGCCCCGGCCAGCAGGAAGTAAGCCTCAATTTCCATACAGGGCGACAGAAACATGGCAAGAGAAAGCGACAGGATAATACCCGCTTTTGTCCTGGTCTTCATTTCCACATCTGCAAGGTGGAAATGCCGGTGGGTATAGTGCCTGTAAACAAAAAACACGCCCATGAGTATCAATATGACCGGCCCGGCATGGTGCGTCATATGTTCGATATCCTCCGGGAAGCTCTGCCCGATCAGGCCCAGCACCACCCCGATCGCAATGGTGCTCAGGCTATGCGCCAGCGCGGCGAAGAAAGTTACCTGGATCACCTCCTTCAGGGACCATTTTTCCTGTCGCCCGATCGCCAGTATCGGCAGCCAGTGACTTGGGATAACAGCGTGCAAAAGACTGATGATCGTGCTTCCCGTTAAAATCCCTATCGTGTCCATACTTTCCATTTTCCTGGTTGTTTTAAAGCTGCTGCCCTTTGTCGCCGGTATTTGACTCGCGTTTAGTGCGCATGCCCTGCGGGGCTACTCATTTTAGCATTGATAAAAAACGCCCCCTTCGTGACCACCCGCGCGCCTGCCGGAATGACGGCAACCGGGTATATGGCCGTATATCCCAGATCCGAAACGCCTTTTGCCACCTCGATCTTCTCAAAATTTATTTTACCCTCCCGATGCCCGTCGTCTTCGTGATGATGATCGTGGCCGTGCCCGTCGTTTTCAGTGTGGGCGTGATCGTGTCCATGGTGCTCATCGTGTCCCGGTTCTTCCTCCTCTTTATCGGTTTCGACAAAAATATAATATTTCCCGTCTGCCTCGACAATCGCACCGGTAGGAACTGCGGGCGCGGTAACATTTTTCAGGCTTACTATCCCCGTAATATTCATCCCGTCTATCAGTCCGTTCTTATTGCCGGTCACGCTGCTGTGTATCGCGATGGTCTTGCTTTCATTTTCAAAGGATGCTCCTATTGTAAAAACTTTTGCCGTATAGGAAACGGACGGGTTGTTGGTTACGGTAAAATTAATTTCCTGGCCGACCCTGATACGCGGCAGGTCTTTTTCGAAAACCTGCAGGTCGAGGTGCAGCAGGCTGTTGTCGACTATCTCGGCAACCGGCGACGACACATCGACATAGCTGCCGATCCTGGAAAAGACATTGCTGACCGTACCATTTATAGGGCTCATGACGATCAGCGCCGACTTCAGGCCGGTATCGCTCAAAGCGTCGGGATCGATGCCCATCATCTGTATCTGCTGATAAAGAGAAGCTCTCCTGACCTGTAAAGAGCTGATTGCCGCCGTTGCCGTCTGCAGGTTTTTCTTAGCGCCGGCATTTCCTTCGTTCAGCTCCTGCTGGCGCTGCAATTCCTGCCCGGCAAGCGTCATCTGGCTCGCCAGAGCCAGGTATTCTTCCTGGAGCTGAATAAACTGCGGGTTAACGATCGTGGCGATCACCTGCCCTTTCCGTACGTAATCGCCGAGCTGAACACTGAGGCTTTTGACCACGCCTCCGTAGAGGGAAGTGGCGTTGGCCCGGTTGTTATTGGGTACCCTGAGGATACCGTTTGCCTTGATAACCTCCGTAAGGTTCCTGTTCTCAACGGGCCCCAATGTGATCCCGACCGCGTCCATCTGCTCGCTGGTCAGCGAGGTGACGGTGACCGCCTCCGGACGACGGGCCATAGGCTCTTCCGCGCCGTGCCCATGTCTGTCTTGTTCGTCGTGTTTTTTGCCGCAGCCATACAGGATGCCCGAAAAGGCAATTGCTGCAAATATTTTTAAAACCGGTTTCATTTTGCTCATCACCTGTTATGAAAATAGTTAAGCTGAATGACTGACTGGTTATAGCGGTTCAGCACATCCAGGTAGTTTTGCCTGATCTCTATGGCCTGTCCCAGGAACTGGCTCAATTCCGCAAAGCTGATATCGCCCGCGCTGTAGCTGAGCCTCGCCGCCGTTATTATCTCCGAAGCCTGCTGCAGGCCTGACGACTCATAAAACCCGAGCAGCTCCGCATTTTTCAGCACTTCAGACACGGAAGCCGCCTTTTCTGTTTCAAGCTGCTGCAACTGCCAGGCCAGCATTTCCTCCTGCGCCTCTTTTTCTGCCGTTGCCGCCCGGACCTTGCTTCTATAAGCTCCTGTCCCGATCAGCGGGATGGCGGCGGTAACCGAAAAACCCGTAAACGGGTCGCTTGCCCCCCAGAGGCGCTGGGTGAAGAACCGCCCCGATAGCTCAGGCTTATTCGTATTGCGCTGAACGGCTATGTTCGAGGAGGCTATCTGTACGTTCTGCTGCTGCAGGCTCAGCAAAGGATGCGCGGCGGCTTCATCACCTTCTTCCGGCTCCATCTTCTTCAGGGGTCCCGCTAACGGAAGCAGCCATTCGTTCCTGTTCAGCAGCATCATGAGCTGCTGCTGCCGGATCGTCATGTCTTTCCTGTTCTGCCCGATAAACGCCTGCAGCTCCTTCATTTTAGCCCCTGCCGCGATCTGGTCCAGCGCAGCCGCCTCACCTGTCTTTACCCGTAGCCCGGCTGCCTTCAGCAGATCGGAATAGATGTCGCTGAGCTGCTGAAGAAGCGCCTCCTTTTCCTGCAGGTACCACAGCTGGTAATAGGCCATGCGCACATCCTTCCGGACGATAGCGCCCAACCTGTCTGTATTGATCCGCGCATACTTTTCCAGCTCCCTGAAGTAGCTCTTCCGCGCGGCATACAAGCCGGGCCAGGCGACGCTCTGCGACACCCCTATTTTAAGGATGCCGGCCCTGTCCGACGGACGTAAGTCCTCGTTCTCGGCAAACAACCCTGTTTTAGGGATTTCCCCCGCCGCCCGAACGTGGTATCCCGCGCTTTCGATCTCGGCTTCATTTACCCGGAATTGCCGATTGTTCGTCAGCGCAATCCTGATCGCCTCTTCGATCGCGATCCGTTCCTGCCCCCTGACGGCAACCACGTTGCCCAGGCTAAGCAGGATTAACATAGAAGCATATTTCATATGTGTATAAATTATCACGCTCTTCGGGACTTGCAGTCCCGATGCCCTGTTATGTCGCCTCCGGCGACTACTATTTGAAATCCCTCTCACGCTTTTTTCCTGTTCACCAGCATATACAGCAAAGGCAGAACAAAAAGCGTCAGGAAGGTAGCGGTAATAAGTCCCCCGATCACCACCGTCGCCAGCGGCTTCTGGACTTCCGCCCCGGCGCTGGTGCTGATCGCCATGGGCAGAAACCCGAGAGAGGCAACGGTAGCCGTCATCAGCACCGGCCGCAGCCGGATCAGGGTCCCCCGCCTTATTCTTTCCGGCACATCCGTCACGCCTTCTTCTTCGAGGTGATTGAAGGTGCTGATCAGCACGATCCCGTTCAGCACCGCCACACCGAACAGCGCGATAAAGCCGATCCCGGCACTGATGCTGAATGGCATTCCTCGCAGCAGCAAGGCAAAAACGCCTCCTGTTGCGCTCATCGGGATAGCGGTGAATATGAGTGCGGCCTGGGTGAACGACCGGAACGTCATATACAGCAGCATGAAAATGAGGAACAGCGAAACCGGCACCGCAACCATCAGCCTGGCGCTGGCTTTCTGCAGGTTTTCAAACTGTCCTCCATAGGTGAAGTAGTACCCTGTCGGCAGGTTTATTTTTTTTGTCAGCTGCTCCCTGATATCTTCCACCACGCTCTGCACGTCCCTTCCCGAAACATTAAATCCTATGACAATCCGCCGTTTACCGGCCTCGCGGCTGATCTGCGCCGGCCCCAGCCTGAAGTCGATATCGGCGACCTGGTACAGGGGTATCTGGGCGCCGCCGGTAACCGGGATCATCAGGTTCCTGACATCGTCTATGCTGCTCCGGTGAGCGCTGTCCAGCCTCACCACCAGGTCGAACCTCCTTTCATTCTCATATACCTGCCCGGTGCTTCTGCCTGCAAATGCGGTGCTGATTATATCGTTCACGTCCTGGATCGTAAGCCCGTAGCTGGCCATCCGGTTCCGGTCGTAATTGACGGCGATCTGCGGCAGGCCGGTTACACGCTCCACCTGCGGCGCAGTGGTGCCCGCGACCGACTCTATGACGTCCGCCACATATTCTGCATAGATGGCGAGCGTATCGATATTTTCGCCGAATATCTTAACCGCCACATCCTGCCTGATCCCGGTCATGAGCTCGTTGAAGCGCATTTGTATCGGCTGGTTCTTCTCAAAGAATACTCCAGGGATTACCTCCAGCTTTTCCATGATGGCATCCCCGAGCTCGCTGTAGCTCCTTCCCGACTTCCATTCTTCCCGGGGTTTCAGCACTACCATCATGTCGGTTGCTTCCGGGGGCATAGGGTCGGTAGGCACCTCGGCCGACCCGGTTTTTCCTACGACCATTTTCACCTCGTCAAACTGCCTGATCAGCCGCGACGCCTGCATGGAGGTCTCCAGGCTCTGGCTTAGCGAGCTCCCCTGCGGCAGGATGCAATGAAAAGCGAAGTCGCCTTCTTCCAGCTGGGGAATAAATTCTCCGCCCATCCGGTTAAACGCCGCCATCGTAACGGCAAACACCGCTGCCGTCACGGCAATTACCGCATACCTGAACCGTATGGCCTTTTCCAGCAGGGGCTGGTAAATGCGCTGCAGCGCCTCTATCATCCTGTCGCTGAAGGTCTTTTTCGTATGAGGCGTTTTAGGCAAAAGCAGCGCGCACATCATCGGGATATACGTCAGCGACAGGATCAATGCGCCCAGGATAGCAAACCCTACCGTCTTTGCCATCGGCGTGAACATCTTGCCTTCCACCCCGACCAGCGTCAGGATAGGAATATAGACGATCAGGATGATGATCTCCCCGAATGCGGCGCTGGTACGTATTTTCGACGCGGATTCATATACTTCCTGGTCCATCTGCTGCTGTGTAAGCCGCTGCGTAGCGTTTCTCACGCCAAGGTGGTGCAAAGTAGCCTCGACCACGATCAGGGCTCCGTCGACGATCAGCCCGAAGTCGATGGCCCCGAGGCTCATCAGGTTGGCGCTTACGCCGAACACGTTCATCATGCCCAGGGCAAACAGCAGGGAAAGAGGGATCGCAGAAGCCACGATCAGGCCGGCACGTAAGTTGCCCAGGAAAAGCACCAGGACAAAGATCACGATCAGCGCTCCTTCGATAAGGTTCTTCTCTACAGTGCTGATCGCGCGCCCCACCAGGTCGGTACGATCGAGGTACGGCTCGATAACGACATCGTCGGGCAGCGACTTCTGGATGGTGGGGAGCTTTTCTTTTATCCGCTTCACCACCTCGTTGCTGTTTTCTCCCTTGAGCATCATGACGACGCCCCCGACGGCATCTACCTCGCCGTTATACGTCAGCGCGCCGTAGCGCACCGCGCTGCCGAACCTCACTTCCGCCACGTCGCGGATAAACACCGGGACGACGCCCGTATTTTTGACCACGATACCCCTGATGTCTTCCAGTGAAGTCACCAGGCCTATTCCTCTTATGAAATAAGCGTTGGGTTTTGTATCGATATAAGCTCCGCCGGTATTCTGGTTGTTTTTTTCAAGCGCAGTAAAGATCTCGGGTATGCTTACGCCCATTGCGCGGAGCTTGTCAGGATTGACCGCCACCTCGTACTGCTTCAGCTCGCCGCCAAAGCTGTTTACCTCTGCAATTCCCGGCGTGCCATACAGCTGACGGGCCACGATCCAGTCCTGGAGGGTACGCAGCTCTTTTGCATCGTACTTGTACTCGCTCCCCTTTTTAGGGTGGATAATGTATTGATAAACTTCCCCCAGGCCCGTGCTGACCGGCGCCATCTCCGGCGAGCCTATCCCCTGCGGTATTTTCTCGAGCGCTTCTTTAAGCCTTTCATTGATAAGCTGGCGGGCAAAATAAATATCGACATCCTCATCGAAAACGACGGTCACTACAGACAGCCCGAATCTGGAAATGCTCCGGATCTCCTCGATGCCCGGTACGTTGGCAATGCTTTGCTCGATGGGAAAAGTTACCAGTTGCTCCACCTCCTGCCCGGCCAGTGTCGGGCAGGAGGTGAAAACCTGGACCTGGTTATTGGTGATGTCCGGTACCGCATCGATGGGCAGCCTGGCGGCGCTCCATACTCCCCAGATGACAAGTAACAGGGTCATTAATCCAATAACAGCTTTATTCCTGATACTGAATTTGATAATACTATCTAACACAATAGATTTAATTGATGCCTGGACAATAAGATTGAAATGAATGCAAATCCGGGATATCGGGTTACCCTGTGCAGGCCTTGCCATGCCACCCTTTCAGGGTTTGCAAAAAATCGGCCTTCCTACGTCTATAATCATGTCAGTCCTTCGGACTTCCCAACCACGAAGTGGTGCCATGATTATAGACGGTGATACCCGACAACGTATAAACCCTGAAGGGGTGACATCAGAAATAACGGCATGATTATCCCCGGGGTCAGATCAGCATGAGGCCCTGGGCGGCTCCCAGATGTTCCCGAGGTAGCTGGAAACAAAGAAGCTGTCGTGTATGACGACTTCCTGTGAAGATTTTAATTGAAAAGGAGGTTGTAAAGCGGGGAAATGATACGCCCGCGCCACCATGCTGATGCCGCAGCACGCACAGGCGCAGAACGGGGAGCAATGATCGCCGTGGTCCCCCGCATGGTGATGGGACCCGGCAATCTCAACCGTCTCCGGCGCTGCCCCGCACCGATCAGGGGAATCGCTGCAGGGTACCATCGAAAGCGCCAGCAGGTAGGCGACTAATATGCGGATACACCATTTCATCAGCCCCAAATGTAGGGAAATAAGCAGTGCAACAGGAGTGCAATACCATTTGTATTCAAAGGGGCTGCATAGTGCCTGAAATTTTTGGGTAAAACTCCGTAGTACTTCTTGAAAGCTGCCGTAAAATGCGTGGCATACCGGTAGCCTGTCGCGGCTGCGACATCGGCGATCGGCATATCGCCGCTCTGCAGCAAAACCATCGCTTTTTTCATCCGGAGCGTCGTAAGGTATTCAAAAACGGTCTGCCCGTAGATCTGCTTGAACCTGGATTTCAGAAAGGTGGTATTGGTCAGCGAATACTCCGCAAGCTGCTTCAGGGAGTACTCGCGCTCGGGACTTCCGGCCAGCAGCCTTTCCACACGGCTCATTTTTTCCAGGATTTCCTGCTCGCTTTTAGGCACCGCATGCTGTATCTGCGCTTCATATGCTTCCAGGGCCAGTAAAACCAGTTCCCTGATGTTCACATCGAGGAGGCGGCTCCTGTACAATGAGCTGCGTTCCGAAAGCCGGTTGAGCCGGGCGATACAATCCAAAAGATCGGGCGTGATCCGTACGGGCCCCATAAACATGCCCTGCACCAGCTTTTCGCCGAGCCCCACGTCATTGTAATGCCCGCCGAAAAAGCTGGAGGCAGGAATATTGACCACGCTCACCTGCTGGAACGGGCATTTTGAAACAAATACCGAACGTGCGGCATTCCGGGGATGAAGAAAAAAAACGAATTCACCAGCCGTCAGGAGATGCGCGCAATCCTCCGTTTCAAAGCACGTAGCCAGCCTTTTACCTCTTAACAGGAAAAGGAACTGGATAAAATCTTCGCCGTAACGGACATTCATTTCGCTCGGCTGCTCGATGGCATAGGAGCAATCCCGGTAGTAGACATTGTCCGTACGCCAGTCCCTGATCTTACCTCTTACTTTCGGCCCTGCCAGACTGGCAACGTCTGTGAAGGTTTCCTCCCACAAAGCGTCAGCGTCCCTGTCCATAAATATTCAGCGCTCTTTGTTCTTGTATGACAAGACGTCGTTTCAGCACCAGGTAAAATGTCCAGTCGCGTCATTCTTATTCCTTTTTGCGTCATTTTCCCGGTCCGCGATCGTCTACTTTTGCAGCAAAATTAAAACTAATTATAATAAGTCTAAATAGATATGGTAAGAATTGCTATTTTGTTTCTTGTATTAGCTTTCCCGTTGCCGGGCTATGCTCAAAATTCCGGCGGGCTCAAAGGAAAAGTTCAAGACGAGAAAGGTGCGGCGTTGTCCGGCGTAACGGTATGGCTGGAAAATTCNCGGTATGGCTGGAAAATTCAGGTAACGCCACAGCGACCGATGCGGAAGGGGAATACGTATTGAACGGCATCGCGGTCGGTAACCGCACGGTATCTTTTTCTGCCGTCGGCTTTTCGACCGAAAAAATCACGGTCGGTATCAGGGCCGGCGCCGTCGTTACGCAGAACGTAGCGCTTACCGAGCAGGTGACGACGCTGGACGGGGTTGAGGTTTTCGGCCGGAGGAATGAAGCGCCCAAAGGGCTTGAAAGCATCACGCGCCTGCCGCTTAAGCCCACCGATCAGATCCAGAGCATCTCGGTGATCTCCAGCCTGGTAATCGAGGAGCAGGGCGCGCTGACGATTACGGATGCCGCCCGGAATGTTCCGGGAGTCACTTTGTTCGGATCGTACGGCGGCGTGCGAGAGAGTATGTCCATGCGCGGGTTTCGCGGTACACCCGTGCTGAAAAACGGGGTGAGGATGGATTCACAGTTCCAGACTGCTTCCCTGACGACCGATATGCAGGGCGTGGAGTCGATCCAGGTGCTGAAAGGTTCAGCCGCGATTACGCAAGGGGTTATTACCGACCTGGGAAATGCCGGCGGCGTCATCAATGTGGTTACCAAAACGCCTCAGTTCATCAACACCGGGGAAGTCGGGCTCCGCGTGGGAAGCTGGGGACAGGTTCGCCCGACTTTTGATTTCCAGAATGTGCTCGACAAGGACAAGACCGTCGCCATTCGCCTGAACGGCTCGTTCGAAAGGGCAGACAGCTACCGGCCGGTCATCAATTCCACCAGGGTATACATCAACCCGTCGGTCGAATGGCGGCCCGATGACAAGACTTCGTTCATCCTGGAAGCCGACTATATGAACGACACCCGGACGCCCTACAACAGCGCCGTAAACCTCGGTCCCATTACGGAGAACGCCCTCTATGAAATCCCCCGCGACCAGTTCCTGGGACTGAAAAACGATGTGACCGGGACCAAAACTTTCAGCTTTTCGGCCCGTATGCTCCGTAAGATCTCTGAAAAGCTGAGCGTAAGAGCCGCCTATATCAAATCGGATTTTGACGTGGATGCGACAAACTCCGCGGCAACGACCGTGGTGAACAACCAGCAGAATCTCAGGAGAAGAACCCTTTCCAGGTCGCTCAGAGATGATAAAAATTCGGTCGTTCAGCTTGATCTTATCGGCCAGGACGTGAAAACCGGCTTCGTAAACCACACCTTCCAGGTCGGCTTCGATTACAGGATAGCCGATGCAACTACCACCAGCCTGGGCACGGTGACCATCGACACGATCGATGTTTACAAACCGATCCCCAATACGCTTCAAAAGAGCGTATCTTTCACCGCCGCTGCGCCGGTGCTGGCTTACTACAGCACTTACGGCCTCCTTGCGCAGGACGTCATTACGTTCAACAAATTCATCAAGGCTATCGTAGGCCTGCGTTATTCAAGCATCCTGAACAAAACCAACAGCTCGGTATCGGAACCCGCCAGGGGCGCCTGGAACCCCAGTGTCGGTCTTATGGTGACGCCCGTGCCAAACGTCAACTTCTTCGGGTCTTATACCACTACCACGAGCCTGCGATCAGCGGCCAACCTGATGAGCAACGGCGAGGAAATCGGGCCGTCGTCTACGGACCAGATAGAAGTGGGCATCAAGTCCGACTGGCTCAACAACAGGCTCCGGTTTAACTTCACCTATTTTGACATTGTCACCAGCAATCTTTCGAATGCGGAATACATGGAAGGGACCAACCTGGCCACCGGCTACTATTTCAAAGCCGGGGACCTGAAGAGAAACGGGATCGAGGCAGAGCTGAACGGCCGCGTAACGAGAAATCTGCAGGTAATGCTGGGTTACGCCTACTTAAATGCCCGTTACGACAACAGTCCTTCCTATGTCAACGGCTCCGCCCCCATGAATGCTCCGAAGCACACGGCAAACGGTTGGGTCAACTATACGTTCAAGGAAGCGTTGAAGGGCCTTTCCCTGGGACTGGGCGTTTATTATGTCGGAGACCGGCCGGTTAATGAATACAGCCTGAATCCCGACGGGCACGGCACGCCCGTAGGCTCGAAGCCGTTCGATATGCCGGCATATACCACTGTCAATGCCCAGCTGGGCTACAAGCACAGCAAGTTTGCCGTAAGGGTATACTTCAATAACATAGCCGACGCTGTCGGGTACAATTCCTATTTCAGAGGCGGGTATATCAACCAGATCGACCCGAGGAACATGTCGGCATCCGTTGCATACAGGTTCTAGGCGACTGCCCTCATACAGGTTTCTGAAACAGGCTATCGTTTAAATCAAAACGGCTTCCGGGAAAAATCCCGGAAGCCGTTTTGATTTGCGACACCCAATCTTTTGTCAGGGCGCCTGTGGAGCAGGTCTTGAACTGTCCCTCCCGGTATTCTGACGGTTGCCGTCTTCCGGGATATCCGGAGTCCTTTCCCTGATGACGTCCGCTGTATTGGTATCGATCGGCTCGGCTACATCCGGCTCACGTCCGAAGGCGGTCGTGTCGTCCAACGTAGTGGTATCGTCTGTCATGCGGTCTCTTCCACTGTTGTTACCGCAGCCGCCGGCCAGGCATAGCAGGACCGTAGCGGTCGACAGTAGTGCGGTCATTCGATTTAACGTTTTCATATCAGTCATTTTTAGTGGTGAATAAATACAGGCATGATCGTCTTTGCAGCCCGAAGGTTTGTAAAGGGCCGATCAATCTGCCGGGTAATGATAGGTTTCCCCCTCCCCGGCTGCCTTTTCGAAGCTGAGTATTGACAGCAGCGAGTTGCAGATCTCCGCAATAGCGGTTTCCACAACAGCTTCGGGGCTGCCGTCGGCAAAAATTTCCCGGTCGTAGCAATGCCCGTTGAAGAGCACTGTAAAGAAAATGGTCCCGACCGGCTTTTCCGGTGATTCGCTGCCGCCGGGCCGCACGAGGCCGGTTACGGCTACCACGACATCGGCAGGCAGGAGCCTGCCCACGCCGAGGGCAATTTCGCGGGTTACCTGCGGCGATTCGGCGGTATATTGCTCGATCAGGGCGGCGGGCACTTTCAGGAGCCCTTTCTTGACGGCTTCCTCGTAGCAGATGATCCCGCCGGTCAATACCTGACCCGCGCCCGGAGTCAGCGAAAATTCATAGGCCACGCACCCGGCGGTAGCGCTTTCCCCGAAAGCGATCGTGAGATCTAAGGAAGCCAGTCTTCCGGATACTGCCGCCACCAGCTTCCGGCATTCGTCCCGGCCCGGAACGGACGATTCAAAAACCCTTGCGCCAGGTGTTTCCATTTATCTTCTTATTTGATTATTTAACGGTTTTTACGGTTATCCAGTTTTTGAACTATTCCCGGTATTTGACTTTCTCCCTGTAAAAAGGCATTCTTTCCCTGAAACCCGGCCGGCCGGAAGGTATTTTTTTCGTCAGCAGCGCCAGCAGGATGAGTACCAGCCCCAGGAACAGGTGCGGCTTATAAATGATTTCGTTAAATCCGAACAACCACGGGCTTGCCGCCAGGAAGATCCCGAGCACAAGGTCTATGTTTAAATGAACAGGCATCGGGATCCTGCCAAAAACGCCACCTTCATAACGGGTTACGAAGGAAACGCAGAACTGTACCAGTCCCACGAGGGACGGCACCATCCAGACCGATGCGCCGGCTGCTTCCGCCAGGTCCATCAGGTAATACAGGCGCGGCGATAAAAACAGGACAAGGGCCAGCGTATAGTCGGATATTGCGTGTACTTTGGTGCTGATCATTCTCATACTTTTTACAACTACTTGACATTCAGCTTTTTTTAAACTTAAATCTGCATCAGGGTTACCCCGGTTGATCGTAATGATATGATGCCTGACGGGGATCGCCGATGGCGGATTGTCCGGGCATTTTCATCCCGGGAACCGCCGGCCATGGCTTCACATCACGCTGCTTCCCCCGGCCTCCCTGCTTTCTTTTTCATAAACGCCGTTGCGATCCCCACGGATCGCCGAACTTCATTCGAAGCTTCCCCTCTTCAGGGGGCCGTAGCCTTTCGGCTATTACAGCTTCGCCGTTCCGCTAACTTCCCGGAAAAAGCATACCAGCTCCGGGTCGCAGCCCCTTATACGGCCGCAAGCCTCTTTGGCCGCAGGCGGCCGGGGAAGCCTGAATCCGTATATATGGTGTGCTAATCCGGCTCAACAGGGAGTATACAGGCTTCCGTACGCTTTCAAAGCCCCGAAAAAAGGTTTGTGTAGCAAGATGTAGAGGAGTGAGGTATCTCTGACTCAATACGTCAACAAATACCCCAGCAGCTTTCTCCCCTTTTCCGGATCTGTACGGGCGAACGGTTGCCGGGAAGGAAAATACGATTCAGAATTTCTCCAAAATCTCTTCTTTGATTACGCAACTGTACGATCAACAAGAGAACTGTAATCATGCTGACGCTGATCAATAGGGAGGATATCGCGCCGGACAACGCCAACGAGCTTTTCGGGAATGTGAACGACGGCATACTGCCGCCTTCGGGCAGCCTGAACCCGGAAATCAGCACCAACGCCAATATAGGCGTAAACTGGCGGGGGTATACGTTCCGCGAGCATACCGTCAGGTTAAACACATCGGTGTTCTACCGCGACACGAAAGGGATGATCCGCGAGTCGATCAGGGCCGGCAGCTTCGTGTATTCCCAGTTCGAAAACCTGGAAGACGTACTGACAAGAGGGATAGACGCCGAGATCTTCTACAGCTATGCCCGCCGGCTGGACCTGTCGCTGAACATATCAAAATTTGATGTGCTCTTTAATACCGAATTTGACGCGAACGGGGCTTCCTATCTTTTTTACCGCATGCAGTCCGTAATGAGCCGTCCTTTAAGTACAACCTCAACGCGGCCTGGTATCATAAGGATCTTTTTCTGAAAGGCTCGCGCGGATCGGCTTATTACAACATCAGCTACGTGAAAGGTTTTTTGAGAAACTGGTCGAATATAGGCGGCAGGAACAATACCAGAATTCTGTTGTCAGGGACGGTAAATTCTACACAGCGCTGGCGCCGGTAGGCGTACAGGGAAACGTATACATCCTCGATGTCAATTCGTCAAGCCCGAAAGGTGCTCCCGGGGCAAAGGTAACTGCCGGCGCCGACCAGTATTATATCGGGATATTCTGATTTATAAAAAAGTCAGCGGTTTTCTGAAAAGCCGCTGATTTTTTGTTAAATTCGCATTTATTTAGAATTATATCAAATAAACTCAGGTAAATCACTATTCCATGAAAAGACTTTTTCTAACGGCATTGCTGCTTCCCGTATTATACTCAAATTCAAATGCCCAGCAGGCCAATTCGCTAATGAGCGCCGACTTCTGGAAAACAAAACCGGGTATTGAGCAGGTTAAAGCAGAAATTGCAAAAGGGAATAGTCCGTCTAAACCGGATGCAGCATCCTGGGATCCTACAGCCAGAGCTATTTTAAACGGCGCGCCATTTGAGACCATTAAGTTTATGGTCGAGCAGGAAGGGAATGGCGTAAAGAAAAAAACGCACCACAGCGCCTCATATCTGCATTGGGCGGCTGCCAGGGGTAATGCGGAACTGGTAAATTACCTGATCGAAAAGGGTTCTGACGTGCATCTGACCGATAGTCACGGCACCAGTGTCATTGCCAATGCAGCCTCCAATGGAAACCAGGATAAAGGGGTCTACGAGGCTTTATTTAAAGCTGGTGTATCCCCTAGGGCAAAGTATGAAGGCGGCACCACAGTGCTCATGCTGGGCGTGGCGGCGGATCCGGATCTTACGCTCACCGACTATTTTATTTCAAAAGGGCTTTCACTTACTGATAAAGATGAATATGGGCGCACCGCTACTGATTATGCAGCCAGAACGGGCAATAAAGACCTCATCGGGAAGCTGATCAGCAGGGGTGTAAAGCCGACAGGCAATGCATTGTTTTTTGCAGCGCAGGGATCCAGAATGTCGAGCAATGGGATTGATACTTATAAATACCTTGTGGAAACGCTGAAGCTCGACCCGAAAACGATTAGTAGTAAAGACGGAGCTACAGTATTGCATTATCTGGTACGCAGGCCAGACGCGGAGATTATCAATTACTTCCTGGATAAAGGCGTAGACATCAACAAGGCTGATAACGAAGGCAATACTCCGCTGATACTGGCTGCTTCCGGCAGGAATGCGCAGGTTATACAAACCTTGCTGCCGAAAGTAAAAAACATCAACGCCGTAAATGGAAAAGGCGAATCAGCGCTGACCAGGGCGATTGCCGGCGGCTCATCGGAAATCGCTTCGCTGCTGGTGAAGAACGGAGCTGATATCAAGGTAGTTGATAAGGACGGCAATAACCTGGCCTACCACTGGTTTAATTCATACAGGGAAAGCGGCCCCATGGGAGGCCCGGGCGGAGCGCCTCAGGGCGGTGAAAGGCCCGGTGGGCCCCAGGCAGGGCAGTCAGGCGGCAATGATTTCGAAAAGAAGCTGGAGATCCTGAAAAGCAATGGGCTGGATGTCGCAGCCCCGCAGAAAAACGGCAGCACGCTGTTCCATCTGGCTGTAGCCAAAGAAAACCTGAAGCTGATCGACAAGGCAAAAGCGCTCGGCGTGAATATCAACGCGCAGGACAAGGAAGGGGTAACGCCTTTGCATAAAGCGGCTTTGATAGCCAAAGACGACCGGATACTGAAAATCCTGATCGCCATGGGCGCCAAAAAAGAGCTGAAAACCGAATTTGATGAAACGGCTTATGACCTGGCTAAGGAAAACGATTTCCTGGCAACCAACAACATATCACTGGATTTTCTGAAATAGGTAGCTTCGACTCCGCTCAGCCGCCGCCGTTCGATGGCTGAGCGGAGTCGAAGCCACCGCAAAAACCAACCATGAAGCATTCTTTTAAATTTCTTTTACCGGTCTTTTTACTTCCTTTATTTCCGACTGGCGCCTTTGCACAATCAAGCAAATACAAATGCATGGTACAGATGAACAGCTACGAAGGCCTGGAGGCATACGTAGTGATCTCGCTCATCGACCCGAAAGGCGCCTATGAGAAAACACTCTATGTATTAGGACCTGATAAACAATGGTACAACACCCTGAAAGACTGGCATAAGTTCGAAACGAAAACCAAGGCGAAGCTGAGCGCGATCACAGGGGCCTCTGTCCCCGCCGGCGACAGAGCCGTGAAGACGATCGAAATAGAAGATGCCAAGCTCAGCAAAGGCTACAAATTGCGTTTTGAGTCGGCTGTAGAAGAGCAAAAATACCACGTTACCGATGTTGAGATCCCTCTCACACCCGAGGCCCTTGCCGAGCGCGCTGCCGGCAGCGGCTATATACGTTTTGTAAAACTCAGCAAAGTGCAGTAAGCCAAAATGACGCTTTCCATCTGGAGGTATGCACACCTGGCATTGGCGATCATTTCATCCCTGTTCCTGCTGATCCTCTCCATCACCGGAGTGATATTAGCCATAGACGCCATCAATGAGAAGACGCCTGCATACCGCATAGACGATTTTGAATCCATCAGCCTTGCTCAGTCCATACCGGTGCTGAGCAAGGTTTACCCGGAGATCATCGAGTTATCGGTAGATCACAACGGGTTCGTCAGCCTCGATGGCTCCGATGCAGACGGGAACAATGTAAAAGCCTATATAGATCCCCGCGACGGGCAGATATTAGGGCCGTTGAAGCCCAAAAGCCAGTTTATCCAATGGAACATAGCCCTGCACCGCTCTTTATTTCTGAAAGAAACGGGGCGGATCATCGTAGGGATCGTATCGTTCCTGCTCCTGCTGATCGCGCTCAGCGGGACGATCCTGATCATCAAGCGGCAGCAGGGCATACGTCATTTCTTCGCAAAGATCAACCGCGATTTTTTTGCCCAGTATTTCCACGTCGTAACCGGGCGGCTGTTCCTGGTCCCCGTTATAGTCATTGCGCTTACCGGCACTTACCTCTTCCTGATCCGCATAGGGTTCATCGGAGCTGCAAATTCCGAAACGGCGCATGCTCCTGCAAGTGTAGACGAAGCTGCTGCCCTGGAGCCGGGTGAGTTCCCCGTCTTTCAGCAAACAAGGTTTCCGGAGATGGAGAAGCTGGAATTTCCTTTCATGCCTGACGATCCTGATGAGCATTATGTGCTGAAGCTGAGAGACCGGAGCCTTACCATCAGCCAGCTCAGCGGCGAGGTAGTGGCGGAAAGCCGCTACCCCTACTCCGTGATTATGGAAAAGCTGAGCCTCGATCTCCATACCGGCCGCACCAATGTCCTGTGGGCCATCATCCTGGGCTTTGCATCCCTGAATATCGTCGCTTTTATCTATACCGGGTTCGAGGTCACGTTCAGGCGTACGCGCACCCGGATCAGGAACAGGTTCAAAGCAGAAAACGCCGAGATCGTAGTGCTGGCCGGGAGCGAAAACGGCAGCACGCTGTTCTTTGCCAACCAGGTCCATCAGCAGCTTCTTGCAGACGGGAAACGGTCTTTTATTGCGGAGATGAACCGGTTCGGCTCCTACCCTGAGGCCCGCCATATGCTCGTCTTTACGTCGACCTACGGCCTGGGCGTGGCTCCCGCCAACGCCACGGCTTTCGGGCAGCTTCTGGAGAAAAATCCCCAGCGGCAGGACATCCTGTTCTCGGTAGTCGGTTTCGGCTCCGAAGCCTATCCCGATTTCTGCGCCTATGCCCGGCATGTCGACCGGCTTCTGGAAAATCAGCCCTGGGCATCCCGCTTCCTGGACCTGCACACGGTCAATGACAAATCTGCCGGAGAATTTGCCGGTTGGGCTCATGCATGGAGCGAAAAATCTCTCGTTTCGCTGGCCACGGCTCCCGCCCTGTACCAGATGAAAGTCACCGGGCTCAGAAAGCTGTCAGTCGTCGGGAAGACCGGCGTCAGCGGGCAAAATTCCACGTTCAGTATCCTGCTGAAGCCCGAATCGAATACCACCTTCCGTTCCGGTGACCTGCTGGCAATCTATCCAGCCGGTGACAGCCGCGAACGTTTCTATTCGATCGCCCGGAACGACGGCCTGATCCAGCTGGTGGTCAAGCTGCACCCGCACGGCCTGGGATCGGGTTACCTGTACCAGCTGGAAGTAAACGATACCATAAAAGCCCGCGTCATGACCAACCCTGGCTTCCATTTTCCTGAGAAAGCCGACGCCGTCGCCATGATCGCCAACGGTACGGGCATAGCTCCTTTCCTGGGTATGATCATGGAAAATCGTAAAAGCACACCGTTGTACCTGTACGCCGGGTTCAGGCATGACAACGAGCTGACGCAGCAATACCGGCGGTTCGCATCGGAAGAAATCGCTAAAAAACACCTCTCAAAATTTGAAATAGCATTCTCCAGGGGAGAGTCGCCGCGGTACGTAATGGACCTGATCCGCGAGAACGCGCATTTTTTTGCGGATCTGTTGGAAAGGAATGGCACGATCATGATATGCGGCTCGCTGGTAATGCACCGGGATGTGGAAACGATCCTGGACGAGATCAGCATCCAGCACAATAAAAAGCCGTTGAGCTATTATAAAGACAATGGGCGGATATTATCGGATTGTTATTAAGTGTCTGCTGCCGGCTGTACTGGCGGCCGGGTCATTGACGGTTGGCCTGCCTGCCGCCGGTGCGCAGGTCGTGCTCGCGCGGCAGGTCACCCTAATGGGCTCCCGTTTTGAGATTACGCTTACGGACAAAGATTCGGTCCTTGCAAAAAAGCACATCGACCATGTAATTGCGGAAGTCACGCGTATTGAAAACCTCATTTCCGAGTGGCAGCCCGGCACGCAGGTGTCGGAGATCAACAGGAATGCCGGCATTAGACCCGTAAAAGTAGATCGCGAAGTTTTCGATCTCGCCCGGCGGGCCATCGCCTATTCCGAACAATCGCAGGGGGCATTTGACATCAGCATTGCGGCGATGGACCGGCTATGGACATTCGACGGCAGCATGACCGGAATGCCTTCCCCGGAAGCGATCCGGAAATCGGTGGAGAAAGTAGGATACCGGAACATCGTCCTGGATAGCGCCAACTCTACCGTCTACCTGGCTTTGAAAGGTATGAAGATCGGCTTCGGCTCGATAGGAAAAGGATATGCCGCAGACAAAGGCCGCGAGCTGATGCAATCCTTCGGAGTGCAGGGCGGCATTGTCAACGCTTCAGGCGACCTTTCGGCCTGGGGCGCCCAACCGGACCGCAAGCCCTGGAAAATAGGCATCAACCATCCCTTTAAACCTCGTAAAATCCTTAAAGTCTTCAAGATAAAAGAAGCATCGGTAGCGACTTCGGGCAGCTATGAGAGATACGCCGAAATAGACGGCAGGCGCTATTCGCACATCATAGACCCTAAAACAGGCTACCCCTCGACCGGGCTTACCAGCGTGACCGTCACCGGGCCTTCGGCCGAGTTTGCCAACGCCCTGAGCACATCGGTCATGGTACTGGGGGAAAAAGAAGGGATACAGTTCCTGAAGCGGTTTCCCGCGTATGAATATGTGGTTGTGACGGATACGGGGAAGGTGATAAAGGGGTAAAAGATCAATCTCCTACCTAGGTTGTAAATCAGAAAGGATTCTAATGATTTCTATTTTCACCCGGTAGAAGAGATCGTCATTCCCGGGAAAGACAATATTAGGTCGACCTATATCGCGGGCCAGCTGAAAAATGCGCCGCGTCCTGATGCTGCGAAGCCGTTTATGGACTATCTTACTTCCGATGAAGCAAAACAGGTCTACCGGAAGTACGGATTCGAGACCGAATAACACAAGTAACGGGAAAACACGTGATAGCGATCGATTTCAAAATAAAGGTATTCATTTCTGCCGCCAGGTACCTCAATTTTACAAAGGCGGCCCAGGAGCTCAATATCTCCCAGCCGGCCGTCAGCAAGAACATACATGAGCTGGAGCTGCAGACCGGCAGAAACCTCTTCGAAAGGTCGGGCAACAGGCTGTCGCTCACGGAAGCCGGCCATATCCTGCTGAGCCATGCCCAGCAGCTGTCGGTTGTTTACCAGCAGCTCAACGAGAGCCTGGAGTTCCTGGAAGGGAGAAATGCCGGGGAAATCAGGCTTGGCGCCTCTACAACGCTGTCGCATTATATCATTCCCCAGATCCTGGTAGATTTCCATAGCGCGCTGCCCAACATAAAGATCAAGATACTCCACGGGAATTCCAGGCAAATCGAGGAATGGCTGCTCGATAAGACGATAGACCTGGGAATAGTGGAAGGGCTTACGGATAACATCACGATGAAATACGAATCCTTCCTGGAAGATGAGATCGTTTTGGTCACCCGCACCGGCAACCCGAAAGTCGGGGAAGACGTCATCAAACCGGCTTTGCTGAAAGACCTGGAATTTGTCCTCAGGGAGCAGGGTTCGGGTACCAATGAAATCATCAGGAAAGCGCTCGTGAGAATGGGGATCGCATGGCAGGATCTGAATGTAAAGGTGATACTGGCCAGCACCGAGAGCATCAAAAGCTTCCTGCTCAAAACCGATTGCTTTTCTTTCCTGTCGGTCCACGCGATCGCCAGGGAGGTGAGCAACGGGGAGCTCCGGATCATCGAGCTGGACGGGTTCGAGATCATGAGGGATTTTTACTTCGTACATCCGCAGGGGATCATCGGCAGGATACCCGATACTTTCCGCCGTTTTGCCATACGCCGGTTTTCAAGATAGCTTTTGCCCGCCCCCCGCACAGGAAGGCCTCCTGCCGCAGGATAGCTGCGGCAGGCATAAATACAGGTTTTCCTATACCCGGAATACAGGTTTTCCCGGATTGACTGCTGAACGCGGTATACGGAACTTTGCATAAACGCAAACAGACGTATCCAGGCAGTTTTTCAAGAGATAACCAGTTATGTACAACTTCCGCATCGCCGCCTTCCTATGTTCCTTGTTCCTGGCGCTATCCGGCACGATCGGCAAAGTCGTCGCTCAGTCCTCTACCCGCTATTACGTCAACCAGGCCGTCGACGCCAGCGGCGACGGGAAAAGCTGGGGCGCTGCCTTCAAAACCCTCCAGGAAGCGATCGACATTGCCAGCGATGCAGCAGTCGATGAGATCTGGGTTGCGAAAGGCATATACTACCCCTCCAAAACGCCCGCCGGAAACCAGATACCCACTTCCAAGCATGTGACCTTCTACCTGGGAAAACACATGAAGATATACGGCGGATTCAAAGGGGATGAAGCCGGTCTGAACGAAAGGAACTGGCAGGAAAACGTCACCACGCTCAGCGGCGACATGGTGCAGCGGGGAAATCCTGAAATAGAGAAAGACAGCACCCGGAATGCGTATCATGTCGTCGTGATCGTCGGTACGGAAGAGCAGCCGATGGACAACCGGCTTGTCCTGGACGGCTTCACCATTACCGAAGGATATGCCTATCTTAACGCAACTTCGTCTGCAAAAGGAGAAACGATATACGGCTACTGGGGAGGCGGCATATTGAACATAAATGCCTCGCCTGTGTTGAATAACCTGTTTATCTACAAAAATACCGGGTTTGTAGGCGGGGGTATCCACAATATGAATTCTTCTCCCGTCATAAGCAACTCCGTCATCGCATCCAACGGCGCGCCCAGGAATGATTCCGGCGGGGGAATTTACAATAACCTCTATTCTTCTCCCTTGATTTCCAATGTGACCATACGCGACAATTTTGCCAGCAGCGGCGGAGGAATGTATAATACAAACTTGTCTTCACCTGTCGTCACCGACAGCGAGTTCCTCCGGAACGTAGCCACGAATACGGGTACAGTAGGGTTAGGAGGCGCTATCTGTAACAATAACGGTTCGATGAAGCTCACCAACGTCGTGATAGAAAATAACAAGGCGCGCATGCGGGGCGCCGGCATTTATAACCGGTCCGGAACTGATACCAGGCCGGAACTGAACAACGTACGGATCAGGAACAATTCGGCAACGGCAGATGCTACTTTCCTTTTCGGCGCCGGCATTTTCAATACCGGACAGCTGGTTCTGACAATCAACGGCGGTGAGATCAGCGGGAATACGTCCATTAACGGCGGCGGGGGTATCTACGCGGAAAGCGGCGCATCCCTGACGATCCGCGGCACGACGATCAGTAACAACCAGACCAGAGACGGAGAAGGCGGGGGAATAGCCGTCAAGACCGGGGGAACGATCGAGATTACCGACGCGGTCATTACGGGCAACCGGACCGCCAGGACCAGCTTGCAGGCACAGGGAGGAGGGTTTTACAGCCAGAACAGTGAAAAAGTCGTAATAACGGGCGGAAGAATTGAAAACAACTATGCGCAGCACGCTGGAGGAGGCATTTATTTAATCGGGACCGGCAAATTTACCGGGGTAACCATCAGCGACAATGAAACGGCCTCCGGCGGCGGGGGCGCTGCATTTTCAAACGCCAGGGATGTAGAACTCAGCCACCTGGTCGTCAGCCGGAACGTGGCTTCATCCAGCGGCGGAATCCAGATCGCCAATGCTGCGAGCCTGTATGCAAAGCACCTCCTTATCGAGAAGAACCGGACGACCATCACACCTTACAAC
>MEDT01000018.1 GCA_001724175.1 Cytophagaceae bacterium SCN 52-12
TAGGAGTCGAGGCTTTTGGGAAGCGGCGGCGGTGTATTCACAAACACGTTTCCCGAATACGTCACGCTGATTTTCTCTTCTTTATGCCCGCTTTTGGTAACTACCAGGATAACGCCATAAGGCGCTCTCGCCCCGTAAATAGCAGATGCTGCGGCGTCTTTCAGAACGGATATGGATTCGATGTCGGCCGGGTTCAGGTTATTCAGATCTCCGGGGATCCCATCGATGAGGACATAAGGCGCCCCGCCGTTTAGAGAGCCTTTTCCCCGGATCGTGATATCCATTGTTGCTCCCGGCTGAAAACCATCCTGGTTGCCGATGTTAAAATTCATTCCCGGCGAGGTACCCTGTAAAAGCTGTGAAACCGTGGGCGCCTGCCGGTTCGCCAGCTTGTCTCCCGCGATCACATCCACTGCACCCGTCAGGTTCACTTTTTTCTGGGTGCCGTACCCCACGACCACCAGCTCTTCCAGCGACTTCGCATCTACCTGCAGCGTCACCTCGACAGAAGTCCTCCTGCCGACCGTTACTTCGGTGGTAAGATAGCCGACAAACGAAAATACGAGCACTGCGTTCTCATCAGGTACTTTCAGGGAAAACATCCCGTTTGCATCCGTAATGCCGCCCTGCTGCGTCCCTTTGATCAGGATGCTTACCCCGGGCAGCCCTTCGCCGTTTTCATCTGTTACCCGCCCTTTTACTTCGGCGCTTTTGTCATTTTCAAATACGGCCGGGAATAAATTCTCATTTATAAATTCAGGAGTAAAACGCTTCAGGGAGATCATCTTATCCTCAGACACAACGAACCCGATGGAATGCGGCAGGAAAAGCTCCTTTAATACGAGATCCAGCCTTTTATCCGTAGCCTTGAAATCGATCTTCTGACGGACATCGATAGCGCTGGGGCTGTAAACAAACCGCACATCGACCTGCTCTTCAATGATAGAGAGCACCTTTTTAAATCGCATGCCCTGCACATCCAGCGACACTTTCTTGTCAAGCACGTTTTGCCCGGTGCTTTCGTGCGCATAGGATATCCCGCACAGGACGGCGAACAATACCAGCTGGTGTATTGTTATTTTCATAATTTTCCAAATCCACAAAGGGATAAGTAACTTTTTGTTCATAGTTTAGTAAAGTTTTAAGGTTTGAGGACTCTAAAACAGGCGCACGTCTCCCGGTCTCCGGGACCGGGGAAATCAAGCCCAAATTGCCGTTTGAGCGGTGCGCAGCAAGCCGGTAATGTTGACGCATTGCCGGCTTTTCCGGATCAATATCT
Organism: Cytophagaceae bacterium SCN 52-12; assembly: GCA_001724175.1. Taxonomy (GTDB): domain Bacteria; phylum Bacteroidota; class Bacteroidia; order Cytophagales; family Spirosomataceae; genus Ravibacter. The sequence continues at coordinate 1,280 of MEDT01000018.1, forward strand.
ACCTGTTCATATCATAGGCGTTTAGTTAAATATATTTTAAATCACGGATTCGTCCCGAAGCTGCCGGGTCCTAGGAGGCTGCGACGAGACAGGTACCCAGTACAAGTACGGTCAGCCCAAGTCCTACCGCTGTGTAGGTCCTTTTGCTTACACCCTGCCATTCTTTTGTAAAAAGGCCGAGGAGATTGGCCGTGATGATACCGACCGAATTGAAAATTGCCCAGCCGACCGACAACCCGAGAGCGCCCAGATTAGAAACCGCCATACCGTAGCAGGCGATTGTCACCACCCAGAAAAGCCCCATCAGCATGGCCAGCATGTGGTACCGCCCGGCATCCCGGATCCGGTACAGGCTCCAGGAACGGTTGCGGAAGAGCAGCTTTACAACATAAAATATATTGGCTGCAAAACCTCCCGACAGCGCCACCACCCACACCGCATTGGATGCTATCGTCTCGCTGACACCCCTTCCGGCAGCCGCCCCGATGATGCTTCCTCCATGCATAAAGGCAAATTGCAGCATAGGGCTCATGATCCCGGCTGCCAGGCACAAGAGGATACCGGATACCCACAACCTGCCGGCAGGGGATTTTACCCCGTTTACCTCTTTTGTAACCGGGAGATGTTGTTCCCTGCCCCTCAGAAATGCACCATAGCCGCTTATAAACACGCCCGTCACAATCGTTGCGACCCCCGCAATGACCATTTTTATGCTCTTTTCATCCGCCGTAACCGTCTCTTCCAGGAATAAAGGCAGCAGGGAGCCGATGGCAATGGTAACGCCTATGTTAAGAGAGAAAGCCAGCCCGATGCCCAGGTAACGTATCCCCAGGCCGAAGCAAATTGATCCAATACCCCATAAAAAGCCGAACATAAAAATTGTCCGGAGATTTGCCGCGCCCGCTTCCCGGAAGACGGCGGTCAGCCCGGGTACGGTCAGGGCGCCCAGCAGGGCGGGATATACGATAAAGCCCCAGAAAATAAAGGCGCCCCAGGTATTCTCCCAGTTCCATCCTGTAGTAAACTTCATCGGGAGCGCAAAGGCTCCGTTTGAAAATCCGGCAAAAACTGCTAACAGTATCCACTCCATAGCCTTTGTATGCGCGAAGTTCGCCTTGCAACCGCCGGGTTCATAAGGGCCGGCCCGCCAGGGGAAAGGTTAAGAAAAAAGAGTTACGGGGTTGACCCGGATGATCCGGTGAATCATGTCCTCCTGCAAAGCCTCGCTCCTCATCAGCGGAATGATATTCTGAAGTATATGCCCGTATCCCCAGCCGCCATAGCAGCATAGCATCGACTTCAGGCAGATATCATTCGTGACCAGGATCTGACCGGCAAATCCGGCGCGGACGAGATCGACGATGATCCGCACCCGCTCCAGGTCCCTGATAAATATGCCGCCGGCGAATCCCCGCTCGGCAGGATCAATGACAAATTCCTTCCCGAAATTGTCGAATTCTATATAAACTCCCCTGTTCAGCAGCGCCCTGATGTAGGCCCGGTCGGGCTCGACGTCGATGTGGCAAAGCACAATTTTTTCGGGGGCTACACCACCCTCGAGCAATATATCGACAGCTTCCAGTCCCGCCCGGCCCCAGGGGTAGGTATGAACATACACAGGCGCCCCCAGCTCGCAAAACGCCATCGCGGAGGCCTCCAGGTTTTTTCTTTCCAAAGGCAGGATCTCCCTGCTGGTCCCGATTTCGCCTATTATACCGGCTTTTACACCGGTTCCGTCGATACCTTCCCTGAAATCGCGGATAATCTGTCCGGCAATAGCCGCGGCGCTCCATTCTTCCATTTCGGCGGGATGGGTATCCTGGGTATAGTAGCCCGATCCGGCGATGATATTGACGCCCGTCCGTATCGAAAGCTCCCGCAGCTTAGCGGGCTGTCTTTTAATACCTACGGAAGTGCAGTCTACGATGGTTTCTCCGCCGGCTTTCCTGAACAGCAAGGTCTCGTTTACCGCTGCTTCCATTTCATCCAGCACGAGGTTATCCATGATCGCGTAGGGATTGAGCCTCAGCCGCCCGAGGTTATGGATCGTAACCTGCTGCCTGCTAAGCTCATCCTTTTCCGGATCTCCGAAAGGTGTAAACTGGTTCCGGAGGTCGATAAACATGTGCTCGTGCGGCAGGGTCATCCCCATATCCTTCGCTTCGATAATCCCGGTGACGGTTTGAACGGACATGATAAGTCTTTTTAAGGGTTGTTATTATTCCTGGTACGGGTCCGGCTCAGATTTTTTTCCGGATAAGGTCCCTTATGGCAGGCGTAAGCGATTCGGGCCCGTTTTCCCTGATCACAAACCCCTCCTCTATCCTGTTTGATCCATCCGGGTGCCCGAACAAGCTGATATCGGAATTTACGCACATCCCGCTTTTCAGCCGGTAGGAGGCATTTTCATCCGGATAGGGCGATTCAGCCTCTGCCAGGCCGATCCCATGCATAGGCGGATACACGTCGTATTGCGCCATCCCGTGCTTTTTAAAGACATTCCTGACGGCGCTTACCATTTCGCCTGCGACACAACCGTTCCGAAGGTAGCCGTATTGAACTTCAGCCGCTTCAAATAAAACATTCAGAAAGTCCTTTTGCGGCCGGGTCGCATTCCCCGCAACGAACGGGTACTCTATCGTTGCCACGTACCCTTCGTATTGCACCGCCATCGCCGCCATGATCATATCGCCGTCTTCGATCACTTTATTTGTCGCACGGCCTATGACCGTATCGCATCGCCTGCCGCTTCCGAATACCGTAAAATTAATATCTTCGGCTCCCTCCGAACGGGCAGCGCCTTCGGCTGCCCCGGCAGCCTGGAGCTCGGTATTGCCGGGCACACATGCGGCCATAAGCTTTTCGTAGCCCAGGCAGGCCTGCCTTCCGGCCTCTTTCAGACATGCTATCTCGCTTTCGGTCTTGATCAGGCGAAGCTCGTTCAGAATGGAAGATGCATCCGACAGCTCCAGACCGGGCGCGGCATTTTCCATGCGCTTGTAGATAGGTCCGGGGATATCCCAATACCCGACCAAACCGATTTTTTTCCCGCCTCCCGCTACCTCGCCGATGATCTCCGTCAGCGAGGAAAAGTGCGCTACCGGGTATTCGATCTCTTCCGGCACCGACACACAGGCAAACTCCTTAATGTTGCGCACATCAGACAGGTAGGTCATCTCCCTTGCGTACTTCTCTCCCTCGGGTGCGCCGGCCAGGACAGGCGCGCCTTTCCGGGGTATAAAACAGGCCCCTCTTTCGAATATCGGCCAGAAATTGGAAACATAGCGGAGGTTCTCCTTCCTGTATTCGTCCCCGTATACGATCAGGGCATCCAATCCCTGCCGTTCAAGGAGCAGCTGTATTTTTTCAATCCTTTGCCTGAATTCTGCTTCTTCAATTCTGGGTTTGCTCTTCATAAAAATATACCGTCTTAACGTTTTACTGATCCACCCGGAAATGAGCGGATGACCAACTCAAAAGAGATCTTAAGAGCTGCTGATGTTATTAAAAGATCAGGACCGGGAGCTTCCGGGTACCCCTTCCCGGATATCGTCAGGGGTGCGCCCCGCAGCCCTCACCGGTCAGGAAAATGCTCGTTCCTCTTACTTCGTAGCGCGCATCAATTGCATCGCAGATATAGGCCAGTTGCTTAAACAGGTCAAAACCATTCACGTTGCCAGTAAACAGGCAATCGTTCAAAGCGGAATTATTGACAACTATCTCCATCTGGTAAGTCTGCCTGAGTATCGATAAGACATCCCTGACAGGCGTTTCATCGAACTTAAAAACAGATGCTACCGGCGGCTCAACGACTATCCTGGGGTCATCTACCAGGTCCTGCCGGATCGTTTTCGATTCCATATCGTAAACCGCTTTCTGGTTGGGAGTAATGATCACCCCTCTTCTCCGCTGGTTGCGGTCCTTCTCATTCGAATACACCGATACTTTCCCGGTAGCCACCGACACCTCTATGGTTTTTGTCTTTGCTTCCGGCCTGACTGTAAAGCTCGTTCCCAACACTTCCGTTACCAGGTCGCCGCTGTAAACCAAAAAGGGGACTTTCGGGTCGGGCCGTATCTCAAAAAAAGCTTCGCCTTTAAGACGGACTGTCCGGGTATGCTGTCCGTAGCTTTCGCTTGTGGCAATGCTCGCCCCTTCAGCCAGGGTCACTACGCTGCTATCGGGTAGTATTATACGTTGATGGCTCGTCGACGTGTTGAATGTTTCCAGGCCGGCCAATTCGGGTTCCGGATCTGCTTGTGGAAAGCGGTCTGTCAAAAAGAGGCCGGCTACCACCAGTATAACGCCTGCCGCAGCGCCCGGCCAGAGCACCCTGCCGGTCAGCCATCGCGGCTTTTTCGTGCTGAGCCCGGCTGCGTGCCGGATGCCGCTCCAGACCTCCTCTTCTGTCTTCGCCGCCTCCGCTTCATTTTCAAACACCATACGATCCTCACCGTCAGCAAACCCGTTTACCCTCACCCACTGCTCCACAAAGGCCACCTCTTCCGGCGTGCACTCCCCCAGCCTGTACCTTTCTGCTAACTTTTCAAATTCGCCCCTTGTCATAGGTATAATATCTTTTATGGTAGTCTGTCTGCTGTTAATTGTCGGAAAGAAACCGCTGCAAATGCTTCCTCACCGCTTTCATCGATTTGGTAAGGTGATATTCGACGGCTTTGTCGGATAATCCCATGTGGGTGGCGATCTTGTTTACCGAAACATCATCCAATTTGTTCATCCTGAAAATGCTGGCTGTCTTTTCAGGCAGCTTTTCGAGCGCGCCGTCGATAGCTTTCCGCAGGTCTTTTTCATTGATCACGTAATCGATCTCAATATTTTCGAACACTTCCTGCATAAGCTGGTACTCGCGGTACTTACGCAGGTTGATCTCCCTTCTGAAGTGCATGTTGACCAGGTTGCGGGCGGCTATGAAAAGGAATGATCTCAGGTTATGGATCCTGGACTCCGCCCGGTTCTGCCACAAGCTCAGCATCAAGTCCTGAAGAACCTCTTTAGACTCCTCTTTAGAACCTATCTGCTGGTAGACAAAGACAAACAGCTGCCGCCAGTAGCGACGATAAATGGCTTCAAAGGCACCGGGGTCGTCCTCTCTGAGATTGTTCAACAACGTTTCATCTGTCACTTCGCTGCCATGCATATCTGCGCCTTTTGCTGGTTTTCGGTTAAAGGTTGCAGAAGTGACAAAAAGGCCTAAATTTTTTTCTATTTTTTTTTCAAGTCCTCCTATTTCAACGTCAGGATATACCTCACCATCGCTTCAGCGTCTGCTCTGGTCATGCCCGTATGCGGCGTCATCGGGATGTCTCCCCATGCTCCTGATCCGCCTTCAATGACTTTATCCACCAGCTTGGGAATGTCCGTCTCCCTGTATTTTTTTGCCACCTCCGAGTAAGCCGGGCCTACAAGCTTTTCCCTCTCCTTGTGACAGGCAAAGCAATCTGACTCCCCGATCAGCGCTTTCCCGGTTTCTTCGACGGTGCGGTTATCCGGCTTATCCGAACGCGAAGCGACCAGGTTTTTCCTGAATTGCTCAACCGCCGGGCTGCCCTGCAGCTCGTCGTAGTCCTTTTCGGTGAGCGCCTTCCACCCGTATTTGGGCCATTGCGGATCGTCGGTGATGAACCCGGGAACTTTGAGCTCTTTTTCATTAGCCAGGGAGCCTAGCAGCAACGCCGCTTTTCGGGGTTCCTTTGCCAGGAGGTCCCTATCCTTTTTGAACATACGCCACCAGACCGGCTTCTGGTACCGGAACGTTTCTTTAAGCGCATAATCGATATAGTAGTCAGTCGGGAGCATAGCCGCTTCCAGCAGCGCATTTACCGATTTTTCGGTTTTGAAATGACTCAGGGAAACAATCGCCTGCAGCCGGACTTTCATCGAGCTATCCTTCGCAAGGCCGGCCAGCTTCTCCTCCGTATCCTTGATATGCTCTTTCCAGTAAAACAGCACCCGCGTGGCTGCGGTACGGATATGCTCCTGCCCGCTTTTCAGAAGCTCGTCCAGGAGCTGCCGGTCAGGCTGATGAAACTGCTGGCAAACCCATAGCCCTTCCAGGCGGTGCTGATCGTAAAGAGGGTCTTTTTTGTCGAGAGCAGCCAGCCATTGCTTCAGCGCCGGAAGCACGTCGGCGGCATCCATCTGCCGCAATTGGGTCCTGGCGCGGTACCGGGTCCGGTCTTCGTAGGCTTTGAGCTGATCGAGCAGCTTATCCAATGGAAGCTTGCTGAGATCGACCGGCGCCAGCTTATCCTTATGCTTATAGGTGATCCGCCAGATACGGCCGTGCGTATGATCGCGCAGCGGATCCCTCAGGGCCCTTTCTCCATGGTTGATAATCGGGTTGTACCAGTCGACCACATACAGTGCCCCATCCGGGCCAAACTGCAGGTCCACAGGGCGGAAGTCGGGGTCTTTGGATAACAGCAGCGATTCTATTTGCTCGGCGACAATGCCGCTTCCGCTCTCGTAGATACGGTGCTGCGTGGTGCCTGTATTCCTGACGAAGATATTGAACAGCACATTCCCCTGCATTTCATCGGGGAACTGGCTGCTTGAAATAATTTCCGTGCCGCAGGTTTTGGGCTTGCTCGCCGAAGTAAGGAAATCCTTCATGGTGGTCAGCTTCACCGGGTATTCGGTGGCGACCGAAAGCGGCGGTGCGAAATAGTTCATCCCCGTCGACACGTCGCTGATGAGCTGTGTGCCGTTACGCATGAACACGTGTCCCCACGGGTTGGCATAGGGATAGGATACATACGGCTCCAGCTTTTGAGTAAGGGGTTCAAACCGCCACGTGGCGCCGTAGTCGCTGCGCTGCGGGCCGTGCGGCGTTTCCACCTGCGAGTGAAGAAAGGTGCCGCTGTGCCAGTACAGCGCGCCATCCGGCCCCCAGGTATAGGAAGCAAGTGAATGGTGCACGTCCTCCGTTCCGAAGCCGTGCATGATGATCTCTTTCTCGTCCGCTCTGCCGTCGCCGTCATTGTCTTTCATAAACCAGATATTGGGCGGCTGGGAAACGTAAATGCCGCCTTTGCCGATTTCTATGCTGTTGGGCATGTACAGGCCATCGGCAAACACGGTTTCCTTATCGGCCACACCGTCGCCATTGGTATCTTCCAGCACCAGGATTTTGTCGTCGGGCTGCGCGCCGGGAAGGTGCTGGGGATAAGACGGCATATCGGCCACCCACATCCTGCCCTGCGGATCAAAAGTGATCTTCACCGGGTTGGTCAGTGAAAAATCCACTTCCGAAGCAAAGAGATTGATTTCGAACCCTTCCGGCAAAACGAACTGATCGATACCCGGCTTTTTGAGCCCGGACTTATCCAGCGGCTCATATTGCGTCGTGTCGTTCAGGATTTTCTCAGCCAGCTCAAAATGGGCAGGATCTTCCGAAACGCTGTGCTTCCAGACGATGCTGTCCAGCCTGGCGACCATGTCCCGCAGCTTGGCAAGCTCACCGGGATAAGAAACAGGCCCGCCTTTGGGCTGGACCCACGGCTCTTTTCGCCGGCCCGCGATGTATTCGCTGTTGACGGCCCGGTACAGGTAGAAGAACTGCTGGTTTTTCCGGTCGACCAACTGCTTCAGGTTCTCGAGCCCGGGTTCCCATTTAGACACCGGAAGCGCCAGCGACGTTGCCAGTATTTCACTGACAGCCCGGTAGCCGCCGGCATTGAGGTGGATCCCGTTGATGGTAGACGGGCCGCCTTTGACCAACCCGTCTTTTGCCGGGCTGTACAGGTCAATGAACGGAACGTCAAGGCTTTTCGCCACCTCTTTCATTGCCCTGGTATAAAGCGCAAGGTTTTTGTTATGCGGCGCGGGATCGGGATAGAGCCCGCCGAGCTTTTCGTGAGCGATGGGCGATACCAGGATCAGCAGCGGAGCCGATTTCCCGTTGTATTGCCGGGACCGCAGGTGCTCCAGGTAAGACTTCAGCTGCTGTTTGAAAGAATCGAGGCTGTCCGGCCCTTTAAAGGCTTCATTCAATCCATAGCAGGCCAGGATGACGTCGGCTTTATGCTCCAAAAGCAATTCATCCTGGGTAGGAAAATTGAGCGGCCTTGACCGGATGCCGATCTCATCGGCGCTCCAGCCGAGGTTCCTGACAGCCAGGTTCTTCCCCGGGAAGCTCTTGTGAAGCAGCGGCTCGAAGTAATTATAATTTTGAAGGCGCTCGGCGAAGGTATTGCCGATGATCACGATGCTGGTATTCTCTCCGGGCTGAAGCCGGTATACGGTTCCGGGTTTATCCGGGGAGCACGAAGAGAAAAGGATCAGGAGAAAAAATACACTGGTTATGAGAAAGTTATCCCGTAAAATAGATCTCATTTTTAAGGTGGTAAAGTTACGCAAAGTACTGATCAACCCGGCATAGATAAGTAGATCTCAAAATCAAAAATCAGGGTGGAAGGGTTATAAAAGCAGACGGGGCCTGGTTTCCCGTACAAGAAATATAACCTTTCCCGGCAGAAATGTTGACCTCTGTAACGGTAAAATTAACTTTACCTGAGGAATAAACAGCCCCGATCGAGGGATTGATATTCATCCCTGTTACGTCGAAAATATATAGCAATCTCTCTCGTCCGTAGTAATCTGCCGTAGTCCACCCGCCGCGGCCTTCATGTTTTACCCACTGGGATCCACGTGTCCCGATCAGGTTTATGTTCATCGGGTCGGCTGAGAAAACAGACGCCAGAGATGTCGGGACACTCCTCTCCTCATTCAGGACTATTCCCGGCAATGAAGAGATAACACCAGGCTCAGATTGGCGCAGCGCCTTACTTTGCGTTTTAAAGGTATCATCTTTTTGCCTGGTAGCTTCATTTGCCGTCATCGCCTCACCACGGGCGGTAGCGGGGCTCAACCCTATCGCTCCAAGTCCGAGCAGCAGGTTTTTCAGGGCTTCTTTTCTCTTCATAACAGCCAAATTTAACAATTCGCTGTTTCTTCGCCAACTGCTTCAGAGAAAGGCTGGACGGAGGTTGAGTAAAGAATTATCTGCAGCCGAAGAGCTGGTGGCCGGCACACCGGTTAGTTACCTTAATTTTTGAAAAGCCTGTCTTAATGCTTCATGACCCCGGAGCGCATTGGCGGGAAAGGCGTGTCGTCAGAAAATGATCAGCATAGGTTAAGGCGCCATCATCGCTGCATCTGTACAAAATTTCCAATCAATGAGTATCAATAATTTAACTATATTCTGAAATTTTGCACAATTCATTTACTGGCTTGTATCTTTTAAAAAAACAGTTTCCGGCCAGTCAACGACCTGACGGTTACCTTTAACATCGACCATTTCCAGTTTTAGATCATAAAAATAAGACGACCTGTTTTCTATCTTCCTGCTGAAAATCCCGTCCCCCTTTACGGCGTCGCCGTTCAGCCCGTTATCAACCAATTCTACCGTAAATTGCTCAGGAACTTTTTCCCAGTCTACATGTTCTATCATTGACTTTTCCGCGTTGGGTGTGAAAGTGAGCGTCACCTTACCTGTCGAAAGTCCGTCGTATATTCTTGCTTCGATCCGGTCGTTTGTCAGCACCTGAAGCCACTGTGCCTGAGGAGGTGTAGTGTCCTCTCCCGTGACCCTGATTTTTACCTTGCCCTTTTTTATGATATGCTGTCCGCTGATTTCTCCCGGAAGCCAGTATTCCACGTAAAACCAGATAAATTCACCTTTCGTATTTTCTGAAGCAATCACCGGCATAGTGTATTTGAATGCGCCTCCTATGTGATCGTATTCCTGCCAGCTATCCTCTATTCGTATATGGGTCCCCTGGGTATTGACCCCCGGGTGACGGGCATAGGCATTTGTTCTCAGATATTTACCATCCACATTGACCAGGATCACAATCGTCTCACCCGGGTTGGCGATACCGTCGCCGTTACCTGCTCCTACTTTACCCGTTACCGAGCCTACTGCTGTTTCCACAACCGTCATTTCTTTTCCATCGGCAATAACGAAATCCGTGATCTCGACAACCGGATCCTTAAAACGAAGTTCAAATTCTTCCTGCCATTCATGTCCCGCATCATCTCTTAAAATCAATTTGAGCTTGGCAATTTCAATTCCTTTTTTATTGTTTTTTATTACTAATTGACGATCCAGCCTGTCGGTAGATGATACGGGCAAACTGCTTAATTTACCTATCGGTTCTATTATTTCCACGCCTTCGCTGATTCCCGTCAGCTCCGCGGTAATTCCACGAGCGTCAGACATTCCCTTGTTTAATATATCGATGGATAAGGAGATATTCTTACCCGTCTCGGCCCATTCCGTGCCGTCTATCGAAAACCCGGCAATGGTAAGATTTGGGGTATCTTTTTCTTTACCGATCCCGATTTGATGCAGGCTACCGGTAGTCTGGATACTCAACCTTCCTTCCGAATCACTTATTACTGTATAGTCTTTTTTGCCAAGCGTTCTTAAATCTATATCGGTGATCCGGTACTCTCTGTTCTTCTCATAAATGGGAGCAGTTGTGACTTTTACCTTCACATTCGGCATAAGTTCACCATCGGGCAGGAAATTACGCACCGCTATTTTATAACCGTTCTCATCGATATTTTCCAGAACAGTAAATCCGGGCCTGCTTCGGGTAGTCTCAATCCGGTAATCCCGAACTTCAAAAACCGGGTAGATATCGATATAATCCCATCGTTGGGGCAGAGGTAAGGGCGAC
>MEDT01000019.1 GCA_001724175.1 Cytophagaceae bacterium SCN 52-12
GCCGTGATCAGTTTATCTAAGTCATCGTTGGTAATCACTAAAGAGGCCGCCGCTTTAGCGATTTCCGTTCCCTTGTTTCCCATAGCTACGCCAATGTGCGCGGCTTTCAATGCCGGGCCGTCATTTACCCCGTCACCCAGCATTGCCACTACTTCGCCTTTCTTTTTCAGGGCATTTACCACGGTAAGCTTTGCTTCCGGAAACATCCGGGTAAATAACACTTTTCTCTCCACTTCTTCCAATAGCCGCTCTTCACTGTAATCCATAATCGCTTTCCCTTCTATCGCATCACCCATAGTCGCAATTCCAGCTTGCTTGGCAATGCTCTTGGTGGTGTCTGAATTGTCTCCAGTGATCACTTTCACTCTTATCCCCGCATCGTAGATATGTTGGAATACCTCCTGAATGCCCTGTTTCGGTGGATCGAAGAAAACGACTAGGCCCAATAAGTTAAATCTGAAATCCTGTTGCTTTTCAGGAAAATTGTCACCGTCAAAGTCTGATTTTGCTACGGCTAGAACCCGAAATCCCTGTTCTCCGAAATTTTTAATGAGCTGACGAATTTTTTGTCTCTCTTTTTCCGTAAGTACTGATACCTGCAGAATGGCTTCGGGAGCCCCCTTTGCCGCAATGATCCTTTTCTTTTGACAGTTCTTAAAAAGATGGGTCATCATCGGAGGTTTGCCCTCCAGTGGATATTCATGGAACAATTGCCAGGATACCCGTTCGTCCTGCCGCCGCGTTTCTTCATAAACCCGATGCAGTGTTTTCTCCATAGGGTCAAAAGGAACAGGCTCGCTGCTCCACATTGCATATTCAATAAGCGTGGAAACGACTTCATTGTTAAAGCCGCTTTCGTCAACCGTTTTATCCGACGCGTAGTCATACAGGTATTTCAGCTGCATCGTATTTTCGGTGATAGTGCCTGTCTTATCGGTACAGATAACGGTCGTGCTGCCCAAAGTTTCCACTATACTGGTCCGTTTGACAATGATACCGTCACGCATCAGCTTCCAGGCACCCAGCGCCATAAAAGTAGTAAAGGCGACCGGTATTTCTTCAGGTAATACGGACATGGCCAATGTAAGTCCGCCGAGCAAACTTTCTACAAGATTTTGTGTACGAACATAATTGACCAGGCACACCAACAGGAAAATCAACACTCCGATGACAGCCATTGCCTTAACAAATTTTCGGATCTGTAATTGCAATGGGGAATCTTCCGTTTTTATTTCGGCAAGAGATGTCCCAATCTTTCCAATACGGGTTTCCTTGCCTATTTTTTCAACTTTAAAAACGGCCAGACCGGAGACCGCTATCGTACCGCTATACACCTTGTTGTCATCGGCATCTACACTTTTAAAGACGGAATAGCTTTCTCCGGTGAGGGACGCTTCATTGACCGAAAAATCATTGCTATGAACGATTTCGCCATCGGCATTGATTACTTTTCCTTCTTCGGTAATGCAGAGATCACCGACGACTATTTCAAGTGTAGGGATTTCTTCAACCATTGAATTTCGGATCACTGTGCTTAACGGTTCGTTCAATTTTTCCAGGGCTTCCAATGCTTTTCTACTTCTGTTATCCTGGTAGAATGATATGGCAGACATTGCAACAATCGCGCTGAACATAAAGAGTGCTTCTCCATAATCCCCTGTGATCACATAAATAGTGGATATAGCAAAAAGTAAAATCAGCATGGGCTCTCTCAATATGTCAATGAACATATCCAGGAGAGTACTTTTTCCGGCAGTCTCCAATTTGTTGAGTCCGTACCGTTTTCTCGAAATGTCTACCTCATTGTCGTTAAGGCCCTTAAGATATTCTGGGAGGTTATAGTTCATTTGTTTTACTTTTGCGCGGCTTTAGCCTTGATTATAACGGAACAGGTTTAGTGCTTTTGGTCTATAGGATGCGACCACCTTTCCCCTTTGCAGATCGAATAAGGCACTCTTCTAAGAGGATTCTACATTTGTTCAGCCTGTCTAAAGGATAGCCTGGCTGCACTAATTTGTAAAGACGTATACCCTGACGGTTCGCTGCTCATCGGAGGATCCGTAGTCCCGATGCCGTTTGAATTGTTTCACACTTAAAAATACGAATTTCTAGTCCAATTTCTGATAGTGTTTCAGTTACTTCGCAAACAAAATTTGAAATTAGGGCAGGTGATATACTGTAGGTCGCTTAATAGTAGATCAGTTCCCTTGTCCTCACTTATAGAGAAGACGGAAGGGATTACAAGATTTCTCCGGACTTCAGCTTCATTTTAAAGAGATACTGCGCTAAGAAAAGTATGAATGGATATGTGAGAGGTAAATGTTATAACCCGATTTCATCTGTAACAAAAGTAGCTGTTCCGGTTTTTGAGTAGCGGTACTTTCGCACTGTCAAACTCAAAAAACAATGGAAATCGCAGGATATTTTGCACCGGTACTGATCGGTATATCACTCGGACTAATCGGCGGCGGCGGCAGCATTCTCACCGTCCCCGTGCTGGTCTATCTGTTTCATGTAGATGCCGTACTGGCGACGGCCTATTCTCTCTTTATTGTCGGTACCACATCGGTCATCGGCTCGGTCTCCTATTTTATGAAAGGACTTGTCAATCTGAAGACCGCCGTCATTTTCGGGATCCCCTCCATAGCGGCGGTTTACCTGACCCGTCACTATCTCGTGCCCGCCATCCCGCAAACAATTTTCAACGTCGGGGATTTCGAGGTAACCAAAAGCGTTTCACTCATGCTCTTGTTCGCGCTGCTGATGATTGTGGCATCCTATAGCATGATCAAAAAAAACAAAACAGACACCGACGATGCGGCAGCAGAGCAAAAGTTCAACTATCCCCTGATTTTGCTTGAAGGTTCGATAGTGGGTATGCTGACGGGACTGGTAGGCGCCGGAGGCGGTTTCCTGATTATCCCGGCGCTCGTATTGCTCAGTAAACTGCCTATGAAAGAAGCAGTGGGCACTTCGCTGGTCATCATCGCAGCCAAGTCTCTTATCGGCTTTTTTGGTGAAAGCGGTCAGAATTTAATGGACTGGAAATTTCTGATCATCGTGACCGTCTTCGCTATCATCGGTATCTTCATCGGGTTTGCGCTATCCAGAAAAGTTGACGGGGAAAAGTTAAAACCCGCTTTCGGCTGGTTCGTGCTGGTCATGGGTGTGTATATCATTTTTAAAGAAACTTTGCTGGCCTAGCTTTCAATTCCCCAGAAGTGTAACAAAAGTAGCTGTATGCGCTGCTTTCGCCAACCAACTTTGTATCATCAATTTAGTAAAACCATATCTGCTATGTTCTTTCAACACGTATATGACAAAAGCCTTGCACAGGGAAGCTACCTGGTAGGCTGCCAGGCAACCGGCGAAGCCATCGTAATCGATGCCAAACGGGATATCGACACGTACCTGGAAATCGCCGCACAGAACAACCTTCGTATCACGCACATTACCGAAACGCATATCCACGCCGATTTCCTGGCAGGCTCGCGGGAATTGGCCGCCGTTACCGGCGCCAGGCTTTACCTGTCCGGCGAAGGCGGGGAAAACTGGCAGTATCTTTTCCCCCACATCGGGCTGAAAGACGGAGATGTGATCAAAGTCGGCAACCTGACGCTTGAAGTGCTGCACACGCCGGGTCACACGCCCGAGAGCATCAGTTTCCTTTTGACCGACCACCCGGCTACCGAAAAGCCTGTGATGGTATTTACCGGAGATTTCGTTTTCGTCGGAGATATCGGGCGTCCCGACCTGCTTGAAAAGGCAGCCGGGTTGATCGGCACCAAAGAAGTCGGGGCCAGGCAAATGTTCCAGTCTTTGAAAAAGTTCGCCGAATTGCCTGACTACGTCCAGGTGTGGTCGGCCCACGGAGCAGGATCGGCATGCGGCAAGGCGCTTGGCGCCGTGCACAGCTCTACGGTTGGCTATGAAAAGATCCGTAACTGGGCATTTCAATATGGAGAAGATGAAAAAGCGTTTACCGATTACCTGCTGGCCGATCAGCCGGAGGCGCCGAAATACTTTGCCATGATGAAGCACCTGAACAAAGTGGATCGCCCGTTGCTGATCGAAGTACCCAAACACCCTGAGCTGACCAAAGACCAGTTCCTATCAGCCTATGGCAAAGGCATCAAACTGATCGATACCCGCAACAAGACCGATTTCGCCGAAGGCTATATCCCGGGGAGCATCAATATCCAGAACAACAACACGTTTTCCACCTGGATGGGCTGGCTATTGAATTACCAGGAACAGTTTATAGTAGTAGCCGATCCTGACCAGATGGAGGATATCACCCGCAAGCTGATGCGGATCGGGATGGACAACCTCTACGGGTTTATCAGCGATATCGGCGGGATGGGAGTGCCGCTTGAAAGAGCCGACTTGATCGACATCGAGGAATTTGCTTCGCTTATGGGACAGGAGGACATCCAGATCGTGGATGTACGGGGAGAAAGCGAATATGCCGCCAAACACATCCACGGCGCTGACCATGTCTTTGTAGGCACCCTCCAGGCTAATCTCGACAAAATCAGTAAAGATAAAACGGTCGTTATCCATTGCCAGGCGGGCGACCGGGCTACCATTGCCTGGTCACTGCTCAAAAAGAATGGTTTTGAAAAGGTAAAGAACTACTCAGGCGGTATGAAAGAGTGGAATGAAAAAGCTGGTGAACTTTTTAAGATCTGATCTCATTTGTCCCTGGCCAGGAAACGATAGCCCCCCATCGATACCTGGCCAGGGCAACAAATAAATTTAAAAAGTCGAACAAAAAAGATTGAAAAAAAATGGAAAATCAACAAAAAACAGGTATGCCCCGGATTGGTGACATGGCGCCGGATTTCGAAGCAGTCACTACTACGGGTGTTCTGAAATTCTCAGAATATAATAAAGACAGTTGGGTTATCCTGTTCTCGCACCCGGCCGACTTTACACCGGTATGTACTACCGAAATGAGCGGTTTTGCGATGGAAAAGAATTTTTTCGAGGAACACAATACCAAGCTAATGGGCCTGAGCATCGACAGCATCCACTCGCACATAGCCTGGGTAAATGCTGTCGACGAAAAAACAGGGATCCTCTTCGAGTTTCCGATCATCGCCGACCTGGACATGAAAGTGGCCAGGCTATACGGGATGCTGCAGCCCGGCGAGAGCGAAACCGCTGCTGTACGGGCCGTTTTCATTATCGACCCTTTAGGGAAGATCCGTCTGATCATGTATTATCCGCTGAACGTAGGCCGTAATATGGAGGAAATCAAGCGGGCCCTCCTCGCACTTCAGACATCTGACGAGCACAAGGTGGCTATGCCGCTTAACTGGCAACCCGGCGATAAAGTCATTGTCGGCGCGCCGCGTACCCTTCAGGCGCTGGCTGAACGAAAAGGGGATACCAGCCTGGAGCAAATAGACTGGTACCTTGCAAAAAAAGCGCTATAGCAGATTTTGCCGGACAGTTTGAGCGTGGTCCCGGTCGGCCGTTAATGGTGTGACCGGGGTCGCTGTTTTTTATACCTCTACTTACTATCTCAATATTTTCTAGAACGACTTTGCTAGGCTTCTTCTACTACGTTTCCTTCATTTTTACCCAAACCACGATACCCGACAGCAGCGTTATCAGCCCGGCCATATGGACTGCCCACATCAGGCCGAAAAGATTCCCGGCTACTCCTGCCATCAAAGCACCTACGGCATAGCCGATGTCCCGCCAGAAGCGGTAAACACCCAGCGAGGAAGCGCGCCATGAAGGATGGGCTGCGTCGCTGATACCGGCCAGCAAGGCCGGGTATACCATTGCCGTCCCCAGCCCCAGCAGTATCGACCCGATCATACCGGCCGTCAAGGGTGACAGCAGCTCTATACCAATGACCATATGTCCGAGCACTTGAACGAACATCCCCCATACGATCAGGGGCTTCCGACCTATTCTGTCAGCCAGGGGGCCAGTCACGATCTGTCCTACCCCCCATACCACCGGGTAAACCGCTTTGATCCAGCCGACCCCTTCCAGGCCTACTCCCATTGACATGAATAGCAGTGGGAACACTCCCCAAGACATGCCGTCATTCAGATTGTTGATCAGCCCTGCCTGTGAAATGGCAAGCAGGTTCCGGTTTTTCAGGGA
The DNA here is from genome assembly GCA_001724175.1 of Cytophagaceae bacterium SCN 52-12. Classification (GTDB taxonomy): domain Bacteria; phylum Bacteroidota; class Bacteroidia; order Cytophagales; family Spirosomataceae; genus Ravibacter. Next base: position 6,127 of record MEDT01000019.1, read on the forward strand.
TGTTTCCTTAAAAACCCAAAACAGCCCGGGTTTATTTTCCGATTCTTCCGATTTAGTGGCTTTTACCTGTGCTGCTTCCAATAGAGCATACCTGCGGGTATCCTTAACCAGGAAAACAGACATCAATAAACCTACTACCGTATACGCAATACCAATATAGAAAGGGTGGGGCCGTAACCCGTAAATTGAAGCAAGGTAGCCGGTCAAGAGGGCAGTCAGCCCTACAGCACCGTAGCCTGCTGCCTCGTTGAGGCCCATCGCCAGGCCTCTGTTCTTTGGTCCCACCAGGTCGATCTTCATATTGACCGTCATTGACCAGGCCAGCCCCTGGCTGATGCCGAGCAGCACATTAGCCGCCAGTATCCAGTTCCAGGTCGGACCCCATGCCAGCAGAAACGGCACCGGCAATCCGACCAGCCAACCCATGATCAGGACTCTTTTACGGGTGTGCTGATCTGCCAGGGCTCCTGAAACCAGGTTGGTAAAAGCCTTCACGACTCCGAAGGCGACGATAAACGAAAAGACGATAATATCCGAACCGATCCTGAACTCTTCCGTGCCTACCAAAGGCACTACGGTCCTTTCCAGGCCCACCATCCCCCCCACCATCATGTTGACCAGCACCAGCACGGTGAATTGCTGCCAGTTTTCTTTTAAACCTAGCCTGATCGGATTATTCATTTCCTATCATTATTGCACGGCAAAGATAGAAAAGGCACCACGCCTGTTCAAATCTATAATTGAATAATGGCTCCTGTACCTGTCTCTTCCGGATTAGAGGAGTGGTCAGTTTTTGAAAGAGCCCATACGCTCGTCACTTTTTCACCTTATGTGACAAAAGTAGCGGTTTCACCAGATGTAGCTCGTTTTCTTTGTTTTTTAACTATCATTCAAATGACGATGAAAACCCACTACCAGGTGCTGATTATCGGGGGAGGTACCGCCGGGATCATGACCGCCGCACAACTGAAACGAAAAAGACATGAACTGCAGGTTGCGATTGTAGAACCGTCGGAAACACACTGGTATCAGCCTGCGTGGACACTGGTTGGGGCCGGAACATTCGATATGGATAAAACCAGGCGAAGCGAGCAGTCGGTGATGCCGAAAGGGGTCGACTGGATTAAAGACAGGGCAACCGAGATACATCCTGCCCAAAACAAAGTGGCGCTCGCATCAGGTCGTACCGTTACCTACGATTTTCTGGTGCTCGCAACCGGCCTTGTCAACGACTATTCGCTGATCGAAGGGCTGGATCATGCGCTTGAAACCGGTGCTGTATGCAGCAACTATGTCGACCCCGAATATACCTGGAAGTCGCTTGAGCGTTTCAACGGAGGTACGGCACTTTTTACCCAGCCCGCTACCCCGATCAAATGCGGGGGAGCGCCTCAAAAGGCCATGTACCTGGCAGCGGATTACCTGAAGGAAAAAGTCCTGGATAAGAAAACGAAAATCCTTTTTCTCACACCGGGGACAGTTATTTTCGCGGTAAAGCAAGTGGCTGAAACGCTTACGGAGGTAATCAATCGGTTCGGCATCAAGCTGAAGTTATTCCATACGCCGGTCAGGATAGACGGTGACAGAAAACTAGCTTATTTCAAAGACAATACACCACCGAATCAAAAAAAGGAGCCCGGCCAACTGCCGCCAGGAGCACGTATAACCGACGATGGGTTGCTGGAAATCCCTTTTGACTTCCTTCACCTGGCGCCGCCGCAAAAAGCGCCCGATTTTGTGGCTAAATCCGAATTAGCCAACCCGGCCGGATGGGCAGATGTCGATTATCATTCTCTTCAGCATAAGAAATTTTCGAATGTTTTTGCGCTCGGTGACGTAGCGGCGCTGCCGACGGCCAAGACAGGGGCGGCCATCCGTAAGCAAGCACCCGTGGTGGTCGACAACCTGCTGAAGCTGCTCGACCACAAAGCGGCCGACAATACCTCCTACGATGGCTACTCCTCCTGTCCCCTGGTGACAGGCTACGGGAAAATGGTGCTGGCCGAATTCGACTATAAAAATGAATTTAAGCCCGACCCCCTCCTGAAGCTCATGCTCATATTCAGGAGCTACCGGGAGCACTGGCGCCTGTGGATGCTCAAAAAATACGGGCTGCCTTATATGTACTGGAATAAGATGTTAAAAGGGAAGATGTAAACTCCGGCTATGTAACAATAGTAGCGGAAGCGTTTTTACCGCCTGCGTAATTTTGTGTATCACTCATAAAACCAGTAAGGCCATGTTTGACTTTTTTAAAAATATACTCGTAGCTTCTGACAACAGCCGGCTGACTGAAGCCATTAAAGAAGGGGCATTTTTAGTAGACGTCCGCAGCCCGGGAGAATTTGCATCCGGGAGTGCTCGTGGAGCGGTTAATATCCCGCTGGAACGGATAGCATCAGAATTGTCCAGGTTCAGGGGAAAATCCAATATCGTGGTATTCTGTCGCAGCGGGAACCGCAGCGGGCAGGCGATGCGCATCCTGGAGCAGAACGGTGTCCGGGATGTGATAAACGGCGGTACCTGGCAAAACGTGCAGCAATGCATCATCTAGTCACCACATCAATTTTATACAAATGAAAAAGAACCTGGGCTTGCTTGACAAGGCTATCCGTATTGCCGCTGCGCTTGCGATCGGCATTTTATATTACACCGGTGCTATTTCCGGGACATGGGCCATTGTGCTGGGCGCGCTGGCAATCGTTTTTGTCATCACGGCCTTTATCAGCTTCTGCCCTTTGTACCTGCCTTTCGGTATTAACACTTTTAAAAACAGGAAAAAATGAGCGATTACCTGAAAAACTGGAATTTTATGCGGGTCTTGAGGTTTGCGCTGGGTATTTTCATCATAGTCCGGGGGGTGCAGGACGGGGCCTGGCTTTTTGTCGCGCTCGGCGGGATCTTTTCTCTGATGGCGCTGGTGAATGCAGGATGCTGCGCTGCCGGCAATTGCGCGGTTCCCGGACCGGAGAAGGGTTCCGGTAAGCCGAAGGAGGTAAAATTCGAGGAAATAAAATGATCCCCTTATACAGCCTATGCCATGTACACCAGGGCGATAACAGCGGTATCGCCGTGACCACGCTGGGCGCGTATATTAAGTCACATAGCCGGCTGGTTTTCCCCCACAGGCACTCCTTTTACCAGATCCTCTACGTTACCGGGAGCGGCGGAGAGCATATCATTGATTTTGAAACGTACCCCGTCCGGGAAGGGATGGCTTTCTTTCTTTCTCCCGGGCAGATCCATGAGTGGAAATTTACCACAGAAACCGAGGGCTTCCTGATCAACATGGGAAGCTCTTTTTTTTCTACCTTCCTGGCCGACAGCACCTATCTGGATAGCCTGGTCTTCTTTTCCTCGAACGGCAAATATTCCGCCCTCGATCTTTCGGGGAAAGGCCCGGAATACCCGAAGCTGTTCCGACGGCTGTTTGCAGAAGGAAATGAAAGGCATGCCAACCGCGAAGACATGCTCAGGGCGCTGCTGCTAGAGTTGTTTGCCCTGTCATCCAGGGAAGTAGAGATACGTGCCGACCTTCAGAAAGATCCTCACTGCTATCACCAGTTCAGGGCATTTGAAAAGCTGGTGGAAAAATACTATACCCAAAAAAAGCTCCCCAAAGAATATGCCGAGATGCTCTTCATTACCCCTAACTACCTCAACGCCCTTTGCATCAGGCAGACCGGCCGGCGGGCCGGTGACCTGATCCGCAGCCGGATATTGCTGGAAAGCAAAAGGCTCCTGGCGCACTCCGACCTTTCGGTGAGTGAGATCGGCTGGGAGCTGAATTTCGAAAGCAACTCGTATTTCTCCCGCTTTTTTAAACGATACGAGGGGGTCACGCCGGAAGAATTCCGGAAAAAGAGAATATAAATCTACCGGGGGCCCGGGTTGGGAAAAGCCCGTCTTTACATTTTGCCGCAATAGGTAAAAAGGTACATCATCGGACTAAATAAGATAACGGCCGGCTGCTCCTTCGCCGGTAATTTTGTATCAATACATAATCGTTCAGAGATGGATACAAAGTCAAAGCAGGATGTAGAGGCGAATTTCCGGCCGGTGGGCACGATCGCTTTCATAGCCCTTTTGCTGGGATTGACTGCGATGGTCTGGTTCAGCGTGTACAACCTGCAAATAGAAAAATTTTAAGCAGGCCCTGAAGGGCGCCGGTTGCTATGAATAAGTATGAGATCAGGGTTATCCTGTTGAGCGCTTCGGTGCTTTCCGTTTTCTTCTTCGCCATTTTGTACAACACATTTGCCCGAAAAATCGATGTCCCGGTATGCATCCCGTATAATGCCTCCTTCCGGAAATCAATCGTTAAGCAGGTGGATAACCTTCATTACGAGGCCTATGTCAAGGCGAAGATGTGGTCTTACGATCCCGGGGAAATTACCGTACCTGCCGGGAGCACGGTCGATTTTTACCTCACTTCCGCCGATGTGGTGCATGGTTTCCATATCGAAAGGAAGGCCGTAAACCTGATGGCGGTGCCGGGTGCGGTCAACCTGGTGACAGTAAGGTTTGAAGAACCCGGGACGTACCGCGTGGTCTGCCACGAATATTGCGGTGCCGGCCACCAGAATATGATGGGAAAAGTGATTGTTACCCGCTAAAGCCAAAAATCATGACAATTTCCAGATCTTACAAAATAACGATCCTCACCGGCTTGCTGATGCCAATGACCCTATTTATATTGGGTGCCTATAACGGCGTGATGCAGACGCTTTACCGGGCTGGGGTGATCCGCGATACGGCGGTTGCGGGTATAAACTATTACCAGGGGCTGACGATGCACGGCGTAATCAACGCCATTATCCTGACCACTTTTTTCGCGGTAGTTTTCGGGCACGTCACCATGACGCACTACCTGAAAAAAGAGCCACCGAAATGGTCCTACCTGGCCGCTTCCGTGCTGATGGTAACCGGTACGCTCGTAGATGTCGTGCTGATGATAATGGGGAAAGCCCAGGCACTCTACACGTTTTATGCGCCGTTAAAAAATTCTCCCCTTTTCTATCTCGGCACCTCCCTGCTGATTATAGGCAGTTGGGTGGCTTATTTCGGATGGATCAGGACCTACAGGCAGTGGAGCAGGGAAAACCCCGGCGGCAGGATGCCGATCGCTGTATTGGGCACGTTCGTCAACTTTACCATGTGGTTTGTCGCCAGCCTGCCGGTTGCCTATGAATCGCTGGTACTGCTCCT
>MEDT01000020.1 GCA_001724175.1 Cytophagaceae bacterium SCN 52-12
AAAAGAGCTTTATATAGAAGAGCCGCGTCATTCTGAAATGGTGCGTGTTTCCTTTATTATAGCCCGGCTCAACCTGAATGGCTACGGGTTGGCAGGTTTCAGCAGTAAAAACTGGTATTATGACAGGGTAATGCGTGTCAATCATTTTTATCATCCTCCGATATTTTTCAATTTCGGATTCCAGGCGACGCTGGAGCCTCATAACGTTTTATGGCCCGTGCCGCAGAGTGCCATTACTGCCAATACGCTCGGGGTCATTAACCAGAATATCGGTTATGCCGGCGCCGACCGTAACATTGCCCCACTTGAAACCATCCAGGACTGATGATACAGCATAATTTCCCGTTCAGGACCGCAGCAGCTTTGAGCGCTATACTATTGCTTGTAACCCTGCTGCACAGCCGGTGCTACGCAACGGTAGATCCGGAACAGGTCGATTCCACAAAGCGTAAAGCCATTCGCGATTGGGTATTAAAGGTGTTGCCCCCTGACCACAACAGCAACGGGAATGTGTCTGTTGCCGACAAAACGTTTGCCGATTGGGTAAGGCGCACCGGCGAGCTTCCGCCCGACTTTGAGGCGCTGCCCTCGATTCCTTTTTTACCCGATCCGCTGATGCTCGACGAGGGACGCTCAAATATCCCGGTGAAAACGACGGAACAATGGAAGCAGAAGAGAGAGCAGATGAAAGCCGACCTTCGACACTACATATTAGGGTCTTTTCCTCCTCCGCCAGGTAATATCACGCATAAAATACTGAGTGAAAAGAAAGAAGGCGACGTTACGCTGCGTATGGTGGAGCTGTCATTTGGCCCCGCGAATAAGGCCAAACTTACGCTCGAGCTCCTGATCCCTCCGGGTAACGGACCCTTCCCGGTTTTCCTGACGCAGTGGAATCACAGGGAGTGGGCCCAGATAGCACTGAGAAGGGGGTATATGGCCTGTGTTTATGCTGCCGCAGATGCAAAAGACGATACGCAGGCATATGCCGGTATCTGGTGGCCGGACTACGATTTTTCTTTGCTTGGACGAAGGGTTTACGCTACCTCGAGGGCAATCGACTACCTGTATACACTGCCGTTTGTCGATCAATCAAAGATCGGGCTTACCGGTCATTCCCGGAATGGGAAATTGTCGCTGATGGCGGCTGCCTTTGACGAACGGATCGCCGCCGTCAATACCAGCAGCTCGGGTACCGGCGGTGAGGTGCCCTGGCGTTTCTGTACTCATAAATATGATGTGGAAGACCTTGCCCTGCTCACTTGTGCCCAGCCGGCGTGGTTTCATCCCCGGCTGCGCTATTTTATAGGCCGGGAACATAAGCTCCCGGTAGACCAGAACTCGTTTATGGCGTTAGTAGCACCCAGGGGACTTATGCTGAGCACAGCTATCAATGAAAATGCAAGCAATCCCTGGGGCATAGAGCAGGCCTACCACGCGACCATGCCGGTTTATTCATTCCTGGGAAAAGAAAATCACCTCGCCATCAGGTCCAGGGGAGGTAAGCACAGCGTAAGCGCAAGAGACCTGGAAGACTATGTCGACTTCTTTGATTACGTATTCGGCCGCTCTTCCTACCAGCCGGTACCGAGGCTGAATTACCCTTATTCGTTTGATCAGTGGAAGCGCTTGTCGGGAGAAAATATTAACCCTTCAGACTTCCCGGTCGCCGATCATAATGGTGTCGATAAAATGAAGGGAAAACAGCTTACGTCTGTTAACGAGTGGAAAAAAAGGAAGGAAGAAATCCTTACAAACCTGGATTGGGTAATGGGTGATAAACCTCCGGGAGTGGTGAATCCGGGTCCGGGGAATCTAAAAAACCGGGGAGGAGGTGAAGATAATTTCGGGACATTCATTACCCGTCCTTCCGGGACTGCTGATATGAAGGTAATGCCGGTCAGTCCCTACCATGGCTTTGGCGATAATCTCTTCGGGTACCTGTATTACCCGGCTGACGGCAAAGGGAATCCCCGCGAAGGGAAATTACCTGTTGTGGTCTACCTGCATGAATTCGACTATTCCAAAGGGTTCGGATCTTCCGGATGGGATCACCAGATACAGCCCTTCTTCGAAAAAATAATCAGCATGGGTTTTGCGGTTTTTTCATACGATATGATCGGCTGTGGCAACCGGATAGAAGAAGGAACGCGGTTCTACGAACGGTATCCGCGATGGTCGAAGCTCGGCAAAATGGTGACCGATGCACAGGGTGCGCTGGATGCGTTGCAAAACCTGGATTTTATCGACGGCTCGCGGATTTATCTGGCAGGATATTCCCTGGGAGGCGCTGTCGGCTTATATGCGGCAGCGCTTGACGAGAGGGTAAAGGGTGTGGTGTCAGTTGCAGGGTTCTCTCCCATGCGCACCGCTGCCGGCAGGCACGATACGGAAGGGGTAAAAACATATTCCCACCTGCATGGCCTGCTGCCCCGCCTGGGCTTTTTTGCCGGGCATGAGCACCGTATTCCCTACGATTTCCCCGAAGTGCTGGCGTCGATCGCGCCCAGGCCGTTGCTGGTGATCGCCCCGGAATGGGACAAGGACAATCCGAAAAAAGAAGTCAAAGCCGGCCTGGAGGAAGCCGGTAAGATATATCGCCTGTACCAGTCAGAGAAAAACCTGCAAGGCTACTTCCCGGCAGATCACAACCGGTTCTCCGACGAAATGAAGCAAAAAGTGTACGACTGGCTGGAGCAGCAAAAAAAGGCAGGCAAATGAAAATCGTTTCCATCATCGGGCTGGTTTTCCTGTTGCTTATGTCTGCCAATGCGCCCGGCCTTCCGAAAGGAGGGTGGGAAGCAGGCGTGGGAAGAGCCGGGATCACGCCGGAAGAGCCGGTATGGATGGGCGGATTTGGTTTCAGGGACCGTCCTGCCGAAGCGAAAGAGCAGGATCTCTGGGCCAAAGCCCTCGCTTTAAAAGATGCGAAGGGAAAAACGGTGGTCATGATTACCGTCGATGTGGTCAAAATCCCCAAAAACGTATCCGACACCATCCGGGGTATCCTGCATTCCCGTTTTGGCCTGACAAAGGCCGAAATCCTGATCAACTGCTCACATACTCATTCGGGCCCGGCTCTGGAGGATGTGAACGGGATCCCGTTTTCCGATGAAATGCAGAGTCCGGAGCAGACCGCGCGAATCGCCCGGTATACCAGCCGGTTTGTCGGTGAGGTGTTGGCTGCGGCGGGCAACGCGATAAATTCGATGAAGCCTGCGACGGTGTATGCCGACAATGGCGTCACCCGTTTTCAGGTCAACCGGCGCAACAATCCCATCGAAAACCTGAACCGCCAGACACAGCTCAATGGTCCGATCGAGCACTCGGTCCCGGTGCTGAAGGTGGTGGGAGCCGACAAGGCATTGAAAGCGATCGTTTTCGGGTATGCCTGTCATCCGACGATTTTGCGGGGGTACCTATGGTCGGGCGATTTCCCCGGGTATGCGCAGCAGCGGCTGGAAGAATTATACCCGACTGCTACAGCCATGTTCTGCCAGGGTGCCGGCGGCGATGTCAGCGCCCTGCCCCCCAAAAGGACAAGAGAATACGCGGAGCAGTATGGCAGGGAACTGGCCGGGGCTGTTCAGCAGGTTGTTGACGGGGAAATGCCCTTATTAGACCCTGAAGTCACCGCGGTGTATGCTGAAATCCCCCTGCCCTATAAACGTATACCTTCACCGGAAGAGTTGTTAAAAACGGCGGAATCGGGAGCCGGCTATGAAAAGCGGTGGGCCAGGCGCTTACTTGACATACTGGAAAGAGGACAGCAGCTGGACAGCTCCTATCCTTATCCTATTCAGTTCTGGAAGCTTGGCTCACAGCAGATGATTGCGCTGGGAGGAGAGCTGACCATAGAATATGCAATCAAGCTCAAACAGATGTTGGGTGAAAACCTTTTCGTTTTTGGTTATTCAAATGATCTGATGGGTTATATACCTTCTTTGACTGTATTAAGCGAAGGAGGGTATGAGGGGTATTCGGCACAGTATTATCACACGCATCCCGGCCCCTGGGCGCCGTCTATTGAAACCATAATTCTTAAAGAATCTCTTCGTCTGGCTGAGGGCGCGGGATTGCACTAAACATGAATAGTTCAAAACGTGATCGTCAATCCCCCGTCGACTGTCAGCACCGACCCGGTTATGTAGGAGGCATCCGGGCCGGCCAGGAACCACGCCACACCGGCGACCTCTTCCGGCTGCCCGGGCCTTTTCAGGGGTAAGTGGTTATATTTTACATAGTTATCGTAAAACCATTCCGTTTCCAGCTCGTTCTGCCCGTTGCAGTCTACCGACATCGGGGTATCGATGAATCCGGGCGCAATGGTATTGGCTAGTATGTTTTCCGGGGCCAGCTCAAGGGCGAGCGAACGGGTAAACTGGGTAATGGCAGCCTTTGCCATGCCATAGGCCGAGCTGCCGTTTTCGACGCGACGATCGTGTATGGAGGTGATGTGAATGATGCGGCCCCCGTTTTTGATGAGCGGGACCAGCGCCCTGCAGCTTCTGACGGTGCCGTAGAGCATCACCTGCAGGGTGTCGTCCCACTCGCTGAAGTTATGGCTGAGCGCCGGCATACTCTCTGAAATACCGATGCTGTTGATCAGCACATCGAAGTCCCGGTGATGCTGTCTGACATGCGATACGAATTCCAGCAGCTGACGCTCGTCCCTGATATCGAGCTGCATGGCCTCATGACCCGAACCTGTCAGTCCTGCATGCGCCGCATCCAGCTTGGCCCGGTCTGACGACGCGATGATCACTTTCCATCGCTCTCTTGAAAAACGTTCTGCAATCGCTTTGCCTATACCGGAAGACCCTCCCAGAACTACTACTTTCTTTTGTTCCATAATTTACCTGATAGATGGATCTGCTACCGATAGATTGCACGCAAATCAATTGATGCCGCCCGGGTTAAAGCGCCGGTGTCTGATAGACCATTTCACCGTTTATCCTGATTTCGGTATCTACAATGTAGTCTTTAAGGTTCTGCAATTGTACTTCCACCCCGAGTCCCGGAGCATCCGGTACAAGGATCCGGCCGTTGGTATCGGGCAGGATCTTACCGGCGGTAATATCCAGCGCCAGCTGTTTCGGCTCTACCGGGTATTCGCAGATGATATCCTTCTCCAGCCCGGCATAGGGCTGCAGCGAAGCGCTGAGCGCCAGGTGGGAGGTAAAGGTATGGTTGACATAGGTAATGCCTTTTGCAGCCGCTTCGTCGGCTACCCGTTTGGCAGGCGTGATCCCGCCGATGCGGCCGGTATCGATCTGGATAAAGCCCAGGCCGGCATAGTCGAGCATGGCGGCTGCCTGCACATAGTTGTTGCAGCCTTCGCCGGCGGCGAGTGGTACGCGCGGCCCGCTCGCGGAAAGCTGTTTGTAAGGCCCCAGCGCCATATTGGCAAACGGCTCCTCCAGCCAGTAGGCATTCACCTCCTTCAGCGCCTGCAGGCGTTCGCGGGCCGTAGCGACATTTTCACCCCATACGGTGCCGATGTCGATCATGAGGTAGGCTTCTGCACCCAGGCCTTCCCTGGCTGCCCTGAAATGTGCCGCATCTTCGGAAGCGTTGCCTTTGCCGATCGGCCCCCAGCCGAATTTGACGGCCCGGTAGCCGGATTTCCGGGATTGTACGGCCTTTTTGTAAGTCAGCTCAGGCGTATCCCCGAAGAGCTGCGAGGCGTACGGCGTTTTAGGATAGGCCTGTTTATAGCCGAGCAAATGGTATACCGGCTCTCCCAGCTTTTTCCCCAGCAGATCCCAGAGCGCGATGTCAATGCCCGACAGCGTATGGTCTGCCTGGAGAAGATCAAAACTGTTGGCATGGACCTTTTCGGCTATCCGGCGGATGTCGTCCGGCTCATTGAGCGGCATGCCTTCGACCGATGCCTTTACCGGCTTGCATGCGCTGTGAGACATAGGGCAAACGTAGGCGGCAATGGTAGGCAGCGGTGCGGCTTCGCATTCGCCCCAGCCTTCCAAACCTCCTGCTCTTACCCTCACCAGGGTTGCATCCTGGCTGCCGTCGCCGATGTCTTCGACGACCGGCATGCTGAGGTAAAAAAAGTCTACTGATTCTATTTTCATTTGAATGATGTGATAATGTGATGATGTGATGATGCGATGATGGCTCTCGGCCGTTTCCCCGCTCTGCGAAACTTGCGGTTTCGCAGCCCTATTATCTCGCTTGAAGCGGGTTTTTCCCGATTTCCGTGGAAAGTGCTTCCGCAAAGACGGTAACCTTTGTATTTATTTCTTCGCCGGGCCTTAACACCGTGCATTGTTCCAGGGCGGCAGCTTCATTGACGCTGACGGGCATGGCAGAGGCAGGTTCCAGTATGGCGGTATAATGCCCTCTGAACTGCCCGTACGATGCGAAATACCACTGATACGGGAAGACCGCCCGGTCGTAGCGGTATCCGAACCTGAAGGCATTCCCGCCCGAGATCATGGACATGGCTCCTTCTGCAGCGCCCCACAGGTAGAAGAAATCCATAGTGCCGTTCTGCGGGGGTACGACCGACGCGTCCGTTCCTTCAATTTCCGGCCAGGCAAAGGGTCCGTTATCCGGAAACCGGGAAGAGCCGGAATAGACGATACGCCCTGTGGAGGCAGTGGTCCGAAGCCGGTCTCCTTCGCTGATCTGCAGTGCGGCGTGAAGCTTCCATAAAAAATGGCGCACCCCCTGAGAAGCGTTGCGGATACGATATGCGATCTCGATCTCAGGTCTTCCCGTAGTAAGGGATACCGTTTTCTGATAGGACAACCCGCTCTCAGGCAGCAGGCCGGAGAGCATAACCTGGTCGTCTTTGATCTTGTAATCCAGCGCCGTAGTCCATAGCTCCCCGTGATCGGGATAGTTGTTGCCGTCGACCGTTTCGGGAATATCATTGGGAATCAGCTCGTCGATCCCGCCCCGGAAATTTGTATCGTAATCGGCCCCCGGCTCCTGCTTTTCAAGCCTCAGCGAAGCATTACGCCAGAGGAATTCCTTCTCCAGGAGTTTGTTATACACGCTGGTGAACTTTCCGCCAAGCTGCGGGGCTACTTCGGTACGGATCTCTTCATTTTCGAGCACCAGCAGGGTGATCCCGCTTTCTTCTTTTACCGATATCATGGACGGGAAAGTTTTGGATAATGAACATAGGGACCTAATTCTTTCGCCAGCAGGTCGTCCTGCGGATAGCTGAACCCGAGATGCTGCCGGTAGCCTTCGGCATACGGACGGTCGATCAGCTTCCCGTTCCGTTCTGAAAAAGATCTCATCATCAGCACAAACTCATCGACTCCCGAGATTGTCCGCAGCCATTCGCGCTGGCTGCGGTGGCAGGCTGTCATTTTTGTTTTGGTGTCGATCGACGTCGTGATATCGACCATGATATCGCCTGTGATCTCGTTGCCGAACCGGTCCCGGCCGTATGCCGCGTCGGCATAGTAGAGATGCGGCACGCCCGTTAAAGCCGGCAGGCCCGGGATCTCAATATTCGGGATCGAAGCCGCCATGCAGGCTGTCTGAGCGAGGGTGCTCGTGATTTCATGATCGAGCATGTAGTCCTGCGGACTGGCGGTGATGACCATGGAGGGTTGCACTTCCCGGAAAAGTGTGATGACCCTGAGAAGCGTCGACTTATCATAGGTGATAAAAACATCTTCCGACTCCAGGCAATGGTACGCTGCGCCGATAACAGCCGCTGCATCGGCCGCTTCTTTTCTTCGCACGGTGCTGATTTCCTTTGCGTTTAATGTAGTCGATCCTGCCTGTCCCGGGGTCATGGTGGCAGTAACTACCTGCCAGCCTGATTCAGCCAGCAGCGCCAGCGTGCCGCCGCTCCATATCTCCGGGTCATCGGGATGCGCCATGAGGCATAAGACTGTCTTGTTTTTCATTCTGTTTGAGAGTATCAGGTATTAGCTACCACCAGAGCATATATAATATCAGGTATATCGCCGCCATCACGCCCCACCACAAGCCCACCGACTGCCACCAGGGGCGGCGGGGTTCGCCGGCGGGCAGGCGGAGCATAGCGGGGCGCCACATGAGCCTTTTTATTTCTTCTACGGGGCGTGGCTTTGTAGACCAACTGACTATGATGAGGATCAGTACACAAAAAAACTGCGTAATACCGCCTGTTACATAGAAGTTGCCGAGGCTGTATTCCGCAATAATCCGGGCCGGTATAAGAGCGGGTATCGCTGCCAGCTGGATAAAAGCGCCCAACGGGATGCCCACGACCAGGACGACCAGCGCCGCAGTCGGCGTAGCTCTTTTCCAGAACATACCGGCCAGGAAGCAGGTCGCTACGGGCACCGCCAGATAGGTAGACAGCGACTGGAAATAGATGAAAATGCCTCCGAGCTTCCCGATCACTGGTGCATACAGCACGCTGAAGGCCATCAGCCCGAAGGTACACCACATGCCTACCCGAACCAGCCGGCGGTCGTCCGCATCTTTATGGATCCATTTTTTATAGACATCATAGGTAAAAAGCGTTGAGATGGAATTTAAAAAAGCCGCTACCGTCGACATGACGGTCGCCAGGATACCGACAATGACGAGTCCCTGCAGCCCGGCCGGTATCAGGTTGGCGATGAGCATCGGGTATACCTCGTCTACCCCGTCCCGGGAGACATGGAATCCGGGATGTCCGGTAAAAGCCAGCGCCCGCGCCATCATTCCCGGGAAAACCTCCAGGAACGGGCGGAACAGAACAAAAACCAACGCGAACACGATAGCCATACGGACGTCCCATTCGGTTTTTGCCCCGAATCCCCGCTGCACCAGCGCCTGGTTGATACAGGAATAGAAGAGCTGCAGGTTAAGCAGGGAAAGCGCTACTGCGTGCCACGGCATGACCGGGGTATCGGTGGGCTGCATCAGGTGGAACCCTCCCGGCGCGTGGTCGACAATATCCTGCCAGCCGTTGGGCAGCTTCTGGTAGCCGAGGTAAAAAAGGGTGCCGCCGGCCAGGAACATGAGCAGGAACTGGAAGACCGAAGCGTTGATCATCGACGACATGCCCCCGAAAATGGTGAATACACCTGATACGAGTCCCAGGATCAGAACTCCCTGCCAGAGCGGTACATCATAGATTACCTCGAACAGCTTTGCTCCTCCGTATAATACCACGGCCAGGCTCAGGAAGACATAGCTTACCAGCAGCAGCAGGCTGAAGACGTTGGCGCTTCGCTTGTCGAAACGCTCTTCCAGGTATTGAGGCATGGTGACGATGTTGTTCCGCAGGTACAGCGGGAAGAAGCAGAATATCAGCGCCGTAAACACCAGTATCGCATTCAGGTAGGAATTGACCAGCGGCAGGCCTACAAAATAGCCCATCCCGTTCATCCCGATCAGCTGCTCGGAGTTAAGCCCGGTAGCGACGTAGGCCATCCCGATCGCCCACCAGGGGAGGGTGCCTTTAGAGGTGAAGTAAGCAGCGGCGTCGTTTTTTTTACCCCTGCTCGACCGCAGCCCGATCACGAGGATTACCAGGAAATAGAGGGCTATGGCAGCGATGTCTGTAAATTCGCTAATCATGGATATCGGATTGGTGGCAGCGCCTGTGATGCGATAACATATGCGTAGCAATTACTTATTGCCGGCCCATTCCAGACGCTGATCATAATGGAGAAGTGCCTTCCTGAGCTCCTGATAAGGTACCTCCTGTAATGCTATTCCCCTGTCGATAGCTATTGAAGCAGCGATAGCCGAAGACTGTCCCAGGACCATAAACACCGGTTCCATCCTGATAGAGCCGAAGGCAATATGCGTAGCGCTCAGACATACAGGTACCAGGAGGTTTGTACACTCCGTCTGTCGCGGAATGATGGACCGGTAGCTGATCGGATAAGGGGATTGTACGCCGCATTCTACGTTACCTTCATTCTGAACATAGCCATTAACATCTACATAGCGTTGCGTATGATGCGAATCCATCCCGTATGCGCCTAAACCCACGGCATCTTTTGCCATCTCGATACCTTCACAGTTCCGTTGGGTCATCACGTAGTCGCTTACCATTCGTCGGGCTTCGCGGATATACAGCTGCTGTTGCCACCCATCCTTACCGTCGTATTCGTCCTTGCAGGTACCCCATTTCGAGACTTGTTCCCTCACTTTTTCGGGTATTCGCGGATGATACGCAAGGGTCCACATAAGCCCTTTCTGATAGGCCAGGTGTTTTTCGATAATTTCTTCCCGTTTTTCATAACTGGCTTCCGGATAATGATAATTCTGGCCGATAAAATCGGTAGAAAAGCCCTTTTGATTGTTAGTGTCCGTTTTCCGGTTGGGCATTTTTGCGTTGATCCAGGGCAGGATCGGATCGCCGTAGTCATACATCTCCTCAATCCTTCCGTTCGGGGCGGCTTCATAGTTGCGGAACAGAAGCTCATAGTCCAGCTCGTTGTAGTGAGTGGGTTTTTCAAAAGGTATTCTGTTCTCAGGGTGGTCGGTCAGCGTCATGCGGAAGCAGAAAGCCTGTATTTTTTTATCGCCGGAGCCGTCTAATCCTGGTTTTTCAGAGCTGATAAAGGGCAACAGTCCGCTGGATTTATCACCTTTTACTACATAGGGATCTACTCCCGGAACGAAGTTATGATTCCAGGCGTTTTTTGATACCCTACCCTTAAGTGAAAGATTTATCCTGTTTGCCTGCACGCCGTTTAAAGTTTCACCATATTCCTGATTGGATTCCCGGCCGTAAGTATAGCTTACTTTTGCAGCAGCCATAAGATCTCCTTC
>MEDT01000021.1 GCA_001724175.1 Cytophagaceae bacterium SCN 52-12
AGCACTACCGGGAAAAGCAGTTTGGTCGTTGCCTTTTTACTTCCGTCGGGAGAGACGGAGAGCCGTACACCGCTGCTGATGATCCGGGAGATCAGGTCGGGCTCACGTGTGGCTATGCTGACAAACAGTTTATCGTCATTATTTTGAACGCCGAATTTCAGCCTCGACTTCATGTCTACTTCGTCTGTGGGCGACTGCTCGTAGAAAAGGGTGTGCTGCTTCCATTTCGACTGGTAGTCGACAGGTTTCCCCGATGAGCAGCCTGTGAAGAAAGCAGATAGAAAAAGGAGAGCGATTGCGAAATATTTCATTTTATAATCAGACAATTAAACAATTAGACAATTTTTGCCCGGGATGGGTTCAGATCGGTCCGGATCTTAGTCCCGGAACGCCGGCTGCCGGTATTCATTCCGGGGGGCTAAGTTCAACGAAGTACCGGGCTATAAAATTATTTCAGGCGTCTTAATCATCACGTGAGTAAATTCCGGAAAATAAAAAAGCCGTATGATTCCATCTTTTGGGACATTTCCGGGTCTTAGGTAAAGCAGACAGCATTTATATCAGCGCGATGAGAGTCCTGGTCTTTATTTTGGTGGTCCTGTTCTTCCTTTCCGGAGATCTGAGCGCGCAATGGGCGGTACGTATTGATCCGCATAACCTGGCATTTCAAAATTACAACCTGGGAACCGACTTTCAGAAGGGTTTAAATATTTTTGGATTGGATGTGTCTTATCTTTCAAAAGGCTGGGTCTGGCAAACAGAGTTTCCCGGCTATGCCAGGGCGCGGGGGCTTCGTCTTAATCTCGATTATAAAAGGGCTTTCAGAAGGGCTCCGGCCGTTTATGCAGGTGCGCTGGTAAGGTTCGAAAAGCTTCATTTTCCCGACCTGACGCACTGGCCGGGATTTGATTACAACTACACCCGGGATGATAAGCGCCTGATCGTAGCCGGGAAGCTCGGGTTAAGATCGACCCCGTCGAAAGGCAGGTTCTATATGGATTTTGGGATCGGCCCGGGAGTAAGATTTCTAAAGAGAGAGCAGGTGCTGATCAGCGTTCGTCCGGACGAGCCGGAAGCTACGCAGGATGAGCTGGCCGACCAGGCCAATGAAAGCCTGAGCCATGAGCGTCACGGCTTCCATGTGCAGCTGGTCCCGATGCTTCACCTGCAGGCCGGCTGGAGGCTCGGTCCGAAATGAAAAGAGGTTGATGGCTGCTTCCCGGGGCGCTGTGCGGCGGAATTCATAAAATTTGTTAATTGGGCTCAGATGAAAACAGGTTCTTTAAACCATTACGGGGTCAGCGAGGTCATAATAAATGAGGTGCTTCTCTCGTAAGATTGTTAAATTGCAACAGGCGAGCGCAGTATTTCGTATTAGTTTTCAAAATAAAAAGAGGCAATAGCGATGAAAAATAGAATTGTAAAATGGGGATTGCCGATATTAACGATCGTCTTTCTTGCAGGTTGCAGCAAATCATTACAGGTAAGTTATGATTATGATTCGTCTGTCAACCTGCGTCAGTTCAAGACGTTCAGGGTAGAGGCGGAAAAAGGTATGGCGCAGGATCCGCTGCTGGGCAGCGACCTGAACAAACGCAGGCTCACAGATGCTGTAACACAGGTAATGGAAGCCAAAGGGTATAAGATGGTGGAGCGTGATCCCGATATCGTGGTACGGTATATGACTGATGTAAAAGACAGGCAGCAGATACGCTCCAACAACAATTATTCTCCTTACTGGTGGTGGTATGGGCCGATGCCTAACAACTACTCGACCTATAACTACCAGGAGAGCCGGTTTATCCTGAACATATACCAGGAGGAAACTTCCCGCATGGTATGGCAGGGATGGGCTTCGGGAAACGTAAAAGCACCCTCGAAAAAAGAAGACCGGGGGGAAGTCATGCTGAATATCATAGCAGATATCCTGCGGAGCTTCCCGCAGGCTACGCTGGATACGTATAGCAGGAAGTAATAGTACCGGTTAGCCGGTTTTTGAAGAAGAGGCTGTTTCGAAAGGGGCAGCCTCTTCTTGTTTCAGACCTCTGATCGTAATGTGTAATATTTAAAAAGTCATATAAATTGACAAATGTCAGCTCGCTTCCCGGCTTTTGACAATTGACCTGCACAGCTATTCTGCCTATGTTTGAGGTATCATACTTACTGATTGGATTTTGTGTAATGTGTTGATTGAGAGTGTGTCATATGGGTTTCTTGCGGAGTTTTCAAATTTAAAAGCGTATTTATACTATGTTCTTTTCTACCGTCGGAAGCAGGAGCCTGCTCGCTCTCTTACTGACCGGGTTGCTTATGTCCCTGGTTTCGTCAGGTCAGGCGCCGCAGGTCATCCCTCCCTCTCCGGAGGCTGCCGCCCTTGGTAAATTTGGCGAGATCCCTGTCGGCAACTACACCGGCATCCCATCGATCAGCATCCCGCTCTATACCCTTCAGGCCGGAAGCTTCTCGCTGCCTGTTTCACTCAATTACCATGCGGGAGGAATTAAGGTAGAAGAAGAAGCTTCATGGGTGGGCCTTGGCTGGGCTTTGCAGGCAGGCGGGCAGATCACCCGGACTGCGAAAGGGCTTAATGATCTGGGATTTGGAGGGTATCCTTTTGCTGATGAACCCGACCCTGACGATGATGATTACCTGCATTCGGTTGCCCAGGGAACCAACGATTCCGAACCCGACATTTTCTATTTCAGCTTCGCAGGCAGAAGCGGGAAGTTCATGCTGGAGCAGACTACCGGCGGCGTTTATAAACCCCGGTTGCTTTCACAGGAAAAGCTTGATATATCCTATAACTCCACTACCCGCGCCTGGACCATTATTTCAGAAGACGGCACCCGCTACCTGTTCGAGGTGGAGGAGCTGACCGTTCCGGCTTCCGGGGAGAGTACTTCGTATTCCGGGGCTGTGCTTAATTTGGCCAGTTTACCATCATTCGTATCGACATGGCACCTGAGCCGGATTGTCCTTATTACAGGGGAACGCATTGATTTCGAATACAACGACAGCGCGCCCGTATCCTACAGGAGCCTCCCGTCGGTCAGCCAGCGATTGCGGGCCGCCTATCATACGACAGGTAACCCTGTTTGTGTGCCCCTTCCCGGAACGTCAATAGATTACCTGGCGTCCAGGAATACGCATCAGGGTATTTATCTTCAAAGGATTCAGTACAACGACATCCGGATCGATTTGATCAGTGAAGACCGCCAGGACCTGGAGCCTGTTTCTACTGCATTGCCGCAGCGCCTGAAGGAGGTCAGGATCATCGAGTCGGTGGGAGGCAGCGCCAACACACTGAAAACCTTTGAGCTCTCTTACAGCTATTTTAACAACAGCCTGAGCGGATACGCTCAGAAGCGCCTTAAGCTGACCGGTGTTCAGGAGAAAAGCGGGGCGACTTCGGCGCCTCCCTATACCTTTGAATATCATAATTCACCTTCCTATACTTTTGATTTGCCGGCGAAAAATTCTGCATCCCGGGACTTATGGGGCTTTTTTAACGGGAAAAACAACAGCAATGTCTACTCCACCTATTTCAGCCAGAATATTACAGAGTGCCTGGTTCCACCCATATCGGTGAATGCGGGCGGCATCATAACGATTGAAGATACAGGAGCCGACCGGGATACGGACGCTGAGGCTGTCAAACTGGGTGTGTTGACCAGGATCGTTTATCCTACCGGTGGCGCTACCGAATTTGAGCATGAAGCCCATGATTACTATTCTCCCTGGACGGAAACGGTGGGCGCTCCCCAGCTTGTACAGCTTTTTCGGTACGGCCCGCTTGTCGCCAATCCTCCGACCGGGAATCCTACAGAGACAATGGTAGACTTATCCGGCGCTTCGGGAAATACGCCTATCTCTATTTACGCAGCCATCTATTGCTACAATTACCAGGAGTTAGGCACACCCTGCTTTAGCAGGGCGGGTTTCTACGGGGACATTTACGAGGTTTTGCCCAATAATACGGAGGTGCATTACGCGGCTCTTCCGATCAGTGCGGCTCCCGATCATACGATCACAGAATCGACACAGTTCAATTTCAACCTGCCGCCGGGCAAATATATTGTCAGGACTTACAACCCGAACGATGCCTGGGTGACCCAGCTCGAAGTAGCGTACATTTCGGCTACCGGTACCATCAATCACAACAACAGGATTGCCGGCGGCTTACGGGTTTCAAAGATCACCAGCAAACCTTCCGCATCGGGAACCGCAAAGGTCACCGCCTATAAGTATGAAAGCGCCCCGGGCAGTTCCAGCGGCCTATTGATGAACCCGCATGTGCAGTTCTATTACTATGAAGTCGCTACCGCTACCTGCGGTGTAAACGATCAGGGTACCGTACACTACCTGACCCGCAGATCGTGGAACAACTTTCCGCTGGGCTCGGGAGCCCAGGGCAGCCATGTAGGCTATAGCATGGTAACGGTGCTGCAGGGCGAAAACGCAGAAAACGGAAAATCCGTATATGAGTACATCAATTACCCGGAAGATATTGACCTGGATATTATCCTGCCGGATGAGACCACCGTACCGCCCAACCAGAACGGACTTTTGCTGAGCCAGACCGATTACCGGAGAGACCCGGGCAATACATTTGTCCGGATCAGGTCAATCGTTAACCAGTACGATGAAAATACGTCACTGGCTGCTACGATCCCCGGGATAAAAGTATATCCCGTCAACATAAGCGGGACCAATTGGGCAGGTGCGTTCAAGCCGTATTATTTCTATTCGGATAGGTGGGAGCTGAAAAAGCAAACCGAAACCCTTTATGAAAGCGACACGAAATATACACCGGCAGTGACCGACTATTTTTACGAAAACTCCAACCACCTTCAGCTAACCAAACAACGTGCCAGCCAGAGCGACGGCACGATCCTGGAAACAGTTTACAAATATCCCCTGGACTATGCGGGCGTATCCGGCAAGGCGGCCTTTATACAGAAGCTTATCGATGCCCATCATGTGGCCTATCCGCTGGAAACGGTGACCATCTCAGAAGCTTCGCCGTCTGCACGCAAGACCGTCAACGCTTCTGTTACTACCTATAAAGTGTTTACCGGTCCGAATAGCTACCCTGAGCTGCTTTTGCCGTATAAGGTCTTTGCTTTTCATCTGTTGGACGGATCGGGAACGTTTGCCGCCTATCCGGGTACGAGCGATGAAACGGCTTCGGCCTCTTACCGCGAAACGCTTCGTTACACAAATTACGATACCCAGGCAAATCTTTTAAGCTTGCTGGTCAACGGCGGAGATAAGGTTTCCTACCTCTGGGCATACAAAGGTCTCTACCCGGTAGCACAGATCCTGAACGCTGATTATGGCGAAGTTGCCTCCGCGCTTTCCGGGGCAGGCAGCTCGCATAGCGCGCTCTCCGCTCTGACGAGCTCGTCGGCCATCAGCACCGTTACCGGCACGGTCAGAACCAGCCTGACTGCCGCGCAGGTAACTTCTTATACCTGCAAGCCGCTGAACGGGATCGAGACCCTGACCGATCCGGCAGGAAAGACCCTCTTTTATGAGTACGACGCTCTGGGCAGGTTAAAGAACATAAGAGACAATAGCTCATCAGGCGCGGTAAGGGCTTCTTACTGTTATAATTATGCCGGGCAGGCAGTGGACTGTGCTACCATCAGCACAACCGGAACGGTAACCCCACCGGCGCTGATTCTGCTTGCAGACGACAATTCCCCGCCGCTGCCGGTAACGCTGGTAGATTTCAAAGCAGTTAAGGAAGGCGAAACAGCCCAACTCTCCTGGACAACGACTTCAGAGACAGACAGCGATCATTTCCAGATCGAACGCAGTACGGACGCCATTGCCTGGACGACCCTGGGAACTATTATAGCTAAAGGCGATCATACCGGTAGCCTTCGTTATTCCTTCACTGACCCTTCTCCTGCTGCGGGTGAGAACTTCTATCGCCTGAAGATGGTGGATGTTGACGGCTCTTTCTCCCACAGCCGGATCGAAAGCCTGCGCTTCGGCGGAGATGAGGTGATTGCCTATCCTAACCCGATAACGGTTGAGACAACATTACACCTGAAAACAGCACAGCCCGGCAGAATACAAAAGGTGACCCTGTACGATATGACCGGGAAAATGGTTTATGACGGTGTCTATCGGGAGCGGCTGGATGTGAGTGGCCTTGCCCCCGGGGCTTTACCTGATCAATGTTACGGCTACCGACGGTACTATTATGGTTTACCGGATTGTAAAGAAATGAGTCACCTTGCCAAGCCGCCTTGCCTGAAGGGGACGCGGGAAAAACCTTTATTGCAATGAAATCAATTTTATCTTTACTCTGCCTTCTGCTACTGGCCCTGAACGGCTACACCCAGTCGGGAAGTCAGAACTTCGTTCTTTCCCGGGTGTACAGGCAGACCGGGGCAGGCGCTAACGACGTCTCCAAAGTCGATATCAA
The DNA here is from genome assembly GCA_001724175.1 of Cytophagaceae bacterium SCN 52-12. Lineage (GTDB taxonomy): Bacteria > Bacteroidota > Bacteroidia > Cytophagales > Spirosomataceae > Ravibacter. The sequence goes on from MEDT01000021.1 coordinate 6,440, forward strand.
AGTTGAATATTTTGACGGGCTGGGCCGTCCCTCTCAGTCTGTTGCCGTAGGACAAAGTCCTGCCGGCAGGGACATCGTGACTCCTGTTGTCTATGATGCTTACGGCCGTCAGCCCAACCAATACCTGCCCTATACAGTCTCCGGCGGCAATGGGGCTTTCCAGTCTGGTGCTGTTAGCGCTCAAAACAGCTTTTATACCACCAATATCCCGGGCCTTCAGCCGGGAGACCTGAGCCGCCCGTACCGGGAGACTACTTTTGAAAGTTCTCCGCTCAACCGACCTACAGGTGTGCGGGAACCGGGCAACAGCAGCCAGGCAGCGATCACAGCCTACGGCAGCAACTCTGCTAACGAAGTAAAACGGTATACCTATTCGGCCAATTCAGACATTACCCAGACCATCGCCGATCAGGGGTATTACCCGGCCAACCGGCTATACCGTACCCAAAACACTGATGAAGAAGGGAAAGTAACCGTCGGGTTTACTGATATACAGGGGCGTACCGTCTGCCGGAAGGCGAATACCGGTTCTGAAAGCCTGGATACCTATTATGTCTATGATGATTTCGGCCTGCTCAGGGCTGTGCTGCAACCGGAGTACCAGCAGAGCGCGGTCGCCGCTGATTTCGCCTTCCTCTACCGCTATGATGGAAGGGGCAGAGTGATTGAAAAGAAGGTGCCGGGAGCCGGAGTGGTACGTATGGTGTATGACATCTACGACCGGCTGGCCTTGTCGCAGGATGCGAACCAGCTTGCAAGGGGTGTATGGGGCTTCACCAAATACGACGCTTTCAACCGTCCGGTCATGACCGGTGAGCTGACGTCCTCAGCCACCCGCGACAGCTGGCAAGGTACCCTGAATGGTTCAACTGCCCATCATGAAAACCCCACTACTACAGGAATCGGGTACACGCTCACCACGACGCAGCCCACCGGTATTTCCGAATCGAATGTATTGACGGTGACCCATTACGACAATTATTCTTTTCCCAAGCCTTCGGCTCTCGACTACCAGAACACTTATTCAGTAACGCCGCTGACCAATGTAAAGACACATCCCACCGGCAGCCGCGCCCGGATGCTCAACAGCGGAGGAGACTGGCTGGTCAGCGTGACCTATTATGATGCTGAATACCGCCCTGTCCAGACAGTGCGCCAGCTCTACGACCTGGCATCAGGCACCGAAAGGATATCTACTAAATACCTCCACGACCTGGCTTCACTGGTAGACGAAGAAAAGACCGTACAGGTAATGGGCCCGGTCACGCACAGCCTGACAAAAAGCTATGAATATGACCATGCCGGGCGGCAGCTCAGCGTAAATGAAGCGGTCACAAGTGGCAGCAACAGCAAGGCAGTATTTACGGTAGCGCATCGCTACAACGAGCTGGGGCAGCCGAAGGAAAAGTGGCTGCATTCCTATAACGGCAGCCAGTACAGCCGACGTACCGACTATACCCACAACATACGGGGCTGGCTGACTTTGGGGCAAACCCAGTACCGGCCATATATCTCTTCGCCCGACACTCCTTTTTACGGCTTTGAGCTGACCTACTCTAACGGAAGCTACTACACCAACGGCAACATCAGCCGGATGCGCTGGAAGGGCAAAGATGCGACCACCTTCTCGACCGGCCTTGATTTTACTTATGACGGGGTTAACCGTTTGACGGGCGGCACGGGCACCGGGGGCTACACACATACCGAAAGCGGGATTACCTACGACAGGAATGGCAACATCAAAACGTTCAACAGGGCGGGCAGCGCGTCAGACAACCTGACTTATGCTTATTCAGGCAACCGGCTGACTTCGATAAGCGATGTCAGCGGAAATAGCTCAGGGGTGAAATCCGGGACCAGCAACTATACACACGACGGGAACGGGAATATGCTTACCGATGGCAACAGAAACGCAACGTTAACGTATAATTACTTAAATTTACCTAAAACCGTCACAATCGGCAGCAATGTAATGACCTATGACTACGACGCTTCGGGTATAAAGCATAAGTATGCAACCCATGTGGCTACGATGAAATACGCCGGCCCGTTTGAGTATGATGGGAGCAGCAATCTTAAGCGGGTAGCCATTACCGACGGCCAGGTAGTATACCATGCTGATACCCTGAGATTTGACTATTACCTGAAAGATCACCTGGGAAATGTGAGAGTGGTGTTTGATGAAAGCCGGGAGGTGCAGCAGGAGACGGAGTATTATGCTTTTGGACTGACCATACCCAGAACGGGAACCGATGCTGTAAATAAGTACCAATACAATGGGAAGGAGAAACAGCTGGAGACGGGCTATCTGGATTACGGGGCAAGGATGTATGATCCGACGATTGGACGGTGGGGAGCTGTAGATCCGTTGGCGGATAAGTACTTTGATTTGTCTCCTTTCTCATATGTCGCTAACAATCCGTTAAAATATATAGATCCTGATGGTAAGGAGATATATCTGGTCGTATCGAGAGATCACAATCAAAAGGGAGAGCTTGTCTTGAAATACCAGAACCGAAAATTTTATAATTTGGACGGATCAGAATATAAATCGGGACCTCTTACTGGGTTTTCTAATAGAGTAAGAGAAGCGTTTAATAATATTAGAGACTCAGATTCTTATCTAGAAAAAATTATTTCAACACTTGAATCTACTAAGAATCCTCATATTATAGAATTTTCAAGGAAGGTTAGTTCAGGAGTAACTGGTAACGATGCCTCCATCGATCCTAGGAGTTCTATGGCGACAATTAAATTCAGTGATGTTTCGAAAACTCTTGGTAGTGGAGAAAAAGCCAATTTAGAAACCACTATGACCCATGAACTATCTCACCAATATGATAGAGAAAAGGGGAAATTAAATAGGAATGTGAATATCAATGACAAAGGTACCGAACGAGACCCTAATGAAATACGAGCAGTTAATGTTGAGAATAGATATCGCGTGAACAATAATATGGAGTTAAGAACTCATTATGGCGGAAAAATTGACCCGAAAAGATTAGAAGATCCAAAGCAAAAAAAAGATGAAATTGACTAAGTGTTTTTGTTTGTTTCTTTTTTTATTCAGCTGCAATAAAAAAAATGCATGTCAAGAAAGTGAGCCTTTTGATCCCAGATCATCAGTATACATTAGCTTAGAAACTATTGAGGGAAAAAAATATTGCATGGCTTATAACGAACTTTTGAAAGTCACATCATACGATTTCCTAGATAATCAAACGGGAAAGGGTGAACGGATAGATATATATTGTGGAGTAACAAAGCTAGATAGCTTAGATGTTGCAAAGATACTAAACGACATGAACAGTACGGTGTATGAAATAGTCGCGATTCCGGATAGTATCAATCCGAGTCTGAAAGTAAAAGAAATAATGGACTCGACTGGTATTTTCAGAGTCAAAGACTTGGATTTCACATTTCGAGGAAATATAATAAATGAGGCCATTAAGAAGGGGTATATCATTTACTTT
>MEDT01000022.1 GCA_001724175.1 Cytophagaceae bacterium SCN 52-12
ATTTCGGCGCCCTGCAGAGGCCTGCCGTATACATCTTTCACATATCCTCTCAATATATTCGGACGGGCATCGAGATGCTTAAAACCCGGCTGCCTGCTGCGCTGCGGCCCCATCACATCTACGTAGAACTGGGGGCCGGGCACGGATAATTCACGCGAAGATGACGGGAGCTGATTAAAAGGTACCGGCGTCCGTATTTCGTCGGCCAGAGCGCCGGGGCCGTCGGGCGAAGGAAGGTCTTTTTTTGAACAGTTGAGAAAAAGGATGGATAGCGCGCAAAGTAAGGCGCGGACTGATGTTTTTTTCATTGCTAAGATTTTGGTAAACGCCGTGGAAAGCTGCTCTTTCATGGCCCGAAATTAGGACCTTGCAAATGGGGTGCGGAAATCTTTCGCCGGACAGCGCTATGGAAGGTCGAACGACATGATGGGCCGGCAAACCACATTTCCGCATGAACAGATCTCCCTATAAGGAGCCCGAAGCGGGAAAGCTGAACGCTACGCACAAACAGCCGTCAGGATTTACCTGTACGTGCAGCTTCTCCCCATACTGGCTTTCGAGGCGTTTTGCAGTATTTGACAGTCCTACCCCCTTGCTGTTCAGAATGGCGCCTGATTCGCCTGTGTAGGGGCATCCCGTATTTTCGATACGGATATGGACCGCGCCGTCGTTTATAACACAGCTGATAAAGACTTCTCCGCCCTCAATTGAAGGTTCAATGGCGTGTTTTACGGCATTTTCCACCAAAGGCTGTAGCAGCATGGGCGGTATCACGGCCCCGCCGGTATCCCCGGTTGCCTGGATTTCGAACCGCAGCCTTTTTCCGAAGCGTTCTTTTTCCAGTGAGAGGTAGGTACGGATAAAGTGAAGCTCCTGGGAAAGGGGAACAAGGTCCTGTTGCGTGGAATGAAGCGCATAACGGAAGATATCGGCCAGCCGGGCGACCAGTACCCGCGTATGCTCCTGTTCGGCCGGCACGGAAGCGCTGATGCTGTTGAGCGTATTGAAGAAAAAGTGGGGCTGGATCTGCGCCTTTAACGCATTGATCTCAGCCCGGTGCGCCGTCTTTTCAAGTTCCTGCTCACGACGGTGCTGAGCCTCTCTTTCCCTGAAAAACAAGTCTATATGCAAAACGCTGAAAACCTGGATGTAAAATAAAAGGTTAGGTCCGCTGTTCTGGAAAATCTGCAGGCCGGTCATTGGAGGAAGCCCCGACAGCCGGTTATACCCCTGGTAAAGCACGACCCATACGGCATAATAAAATATGCCTGTGGCCAGGTGGAGCGCAAGCCTTTGCCTTACAGGCAGGTTTGCAAATCTGCGGAAGTGAAGCCACCATACGGGGAAGCAGGCGATCGTCATAAACAGGCAATCCACCAGGAGTTCTTTTAGGAAACCGGCGGAGAAGCCCTGCGAAAAAAGCCGGGGAGTGCCGTAGAGCACGCTCATGATGATCAGGCATAGTACGAACAGGCTGATTTCTCTTTGCGCCGCTTTGCCGTTTTTGAAGATTTTGAGCATATATTACCTGTCGGATATGTATAAGCCTGTTGCATATCTGCCTCCGGCCCTGCAAGAAGCTTTGTTCCGGAAACAAAAACAATAGTCATATATGTATCTTGTGCCAAAATAGGTTTTTTCAATAAGAAAGAAGCAGTATGTCCAGGATGTCGGTATTGATCATTGACGATGAAGAGCATGGCAGAGTGCTGGTCAGGCAGTATCTCCAGCCTTACGCCCGGTTTTTTATCGCGGGAGAATGTGCCAACGGTATAGAGGCGATCAGGCTTATCAACAGGGTAGAACCCGATCTGGTCTTTCTCGATATCCAGATGCCCGGGGCCAATGGTTTTGAAGTGCTGCAGCAGATCGATCATGTGCCACGGGTAATATTTACCACGGCCTATGACAAGTACGCGATACAGGCCTTCGACGCGAGCGCGGTAGATTACCTGCTTAAGCCCTATACCAGGGAACGTTTTGACCATACTGTAGCCCGTTTGGAGAAGCAAACGCCGCCGCAGTCCCTTGCCGCGGCAGCAGCCTATCAAAAGCAGGCGGGTTTCGCAGACCGTGTCCTGGTAGAATACAATAAACGGTATCGCAATATTGCTGCCGGTGATATTGTCTTCATGAGAGCGAGCGGCGATTATACGGAGATCCATACGTCCGGGGCCTCTTACCTCAGTGCGACGGGAATCAGCCTGCTTTCGTCGAAATTCGATCCGCAGAAATTTATCCGGATACACCGGTCGGTGGTAGTGAATATGAGCTATGTGCGTGAGGTCTATAAAGACATAGGCAAAACATTCGTAGTGATGGAAACCGGTATCGAATTTAACGTGGGGCGGAATTATCTCCCCCTCATCAGGAACCTGATGGTATGAGGATGCCGTGCGGCCGGTAGCTGAACGTACGGCTCATTCACCGAAAAAGCCGTAATACCTTCCCATCCAGTAGGCAAAGAGAAAGTAGGAGCCGGTTTCTTCGGTTTCTCCCCTGCGTCCGGAGTCCAGTAGTTTGGGATTGGTATTCCACCGGGAAACGCTGCTTTCAGCGGTACGGACAGGGTATAGCGCCTGGCGCTTTCCGAAGCGGTCTGCCAGCGGGTCGATGGGGATATCCCACCGGTGACTGTTTTCCATACTCCAGTCTACCAGGTCGAGCGGGTATTGCCGGAGCTCTTCCCTGGCTGCTTCCAGCCCGCAGTCCTTTTGAAGCAGGCTGCTTGCAATGACATTCCAGGCGGGCATCCTGTTGTTTGCTACCGCTTTCCAGCTTCGTTCAAGGCTTTTAACATAAAGGTCGCGGTAAGGGTCGTTACCTGCATATTGCAACAGGCCGTAATACGGGAAGAAGTTGAGAATGTCGTCGGAATGGCTCGTTTCGAACGGCCCATAGATCTTCGCCCGGACCGCGTTACGGGCATAGCCATGCTCGTTTATGAGCTTCCTGTATACGTCTTCATACCTGGAGCTGCCGGTAAGATGATGTGCTGTTTTGAGAAATGAAAGGACCTGGAGCGAATTAAGCCCTTTTTCGAATGCCCAGTTGGGCGAGTGGTTCAGGGAGTCCGGGTGCCAGACCCCCCACCTGGTCGGCTTGCCGTCGAAATCGATGAGGTGGAAGTCGTTGTCGATAATATGAGTGACGATCCGGTCTATGAGCTGTACGACACGCTGCTTCTGGTTTTCATCGGCAACCAGCTCATAGAATAGTGAAAGCGTATAGATGTGCCCTGTAATCTCATCGGAGCTGGTGTCGTCCAGCCATTGCCATTTTCCGTCCGGGGAAAGGTGCCATTTTTTCGGGTGAGGCGACTGCGATTGTACGACACTGTCCGAAGCCGGCGCGTAGGAACGGGCCGGGTAACCCGCAATGCCGGTCACTGCTTCGAGGCGCTCGAGCGCTTCGAAGGTCCGGATGGCCTTCGCCTTTGCATCCTCGTCCTTAGTAGCGGCAAACCGGAAACATTCTGCCGCCAGGTAGCAGGAGGTCCAGAGCCCGTCGTTGTCTTCATTCCGGGTGAAGCTGGTGGAGAGGTCTCCCGGCACGGCCAGCCTGGAGATATTAATGAGCCCGCGACGATTGTGGCGTTTCTCAATGATGTCTTCATACAGCATCGCTTTCCGGGCAAGCGTCATTTCCGGCTGCCTGATCTCACTGATCCCTCCGGCAGTAGCGATCCAGACGACTCCGGGCCTGACCTGCAGGATATCAGTAACATGCTCATCGGGCAGCCATCGCCTGCCATGATAATAGTGCCAGGAAGAATCTTTGTGGATAGCCCCCTTGTCGGTAGCCAGCCAGATCTCGTCGCCAAATGTCCTGATCGCGCGCGCCGGACCGTAGGGGAGGCCGTCGGGTCCCCGCCAGACCCGGTGATCACCGTTCTTAGCGATGAGGCCAAGCGATTGGGGGGCGCTGAACAGGAGATCGGCGCCGTCGTTTGCAGTAGCCAGGGCGTAGTACTTTCTTTCGTTGCCAACGGCCATCAACGCTTCGTCCAGGTTGATCCATTTCCCGTTATTTTGCTGCCAGAGCCCGTCGGATGTTGCCAGCCAGACGATGCCTTCCGAATCGCTTACCACGTCGTTTATACGAAGCCCTTTAAGCTCCGGAACGCGCAGCCAGGCGCCGTTCCATGTATAAAGGCCGGATGAAGTGCCGAGGTAGAATACATGATCCGGCTCCCGCAGCAGGCAGAGAAGGCTGTCGCCGGCGGTTTCCGGGGGCAGTTTTATTTCCGGGGCATCTTCAACCGGAAGAATGGCATTTCTGGTTAGCAGCCATAGGCCTTCGTCGCTGTCGCCGGCAGCTCCCAGCAGCTCGGTACCTGCAAACAGCGGCGCCCAGTTTTCATTCAGATAGATGAATGCTCCGGTCCTGGTGACGGCTACCGGAGCTCCTTTTACCATCAATAGCCTCATCACCTCCTCTCCGGCTTCTCCGGGAAGCCGGATATCGTACCGGACAGGCTGGCGGTAGGGCGTATCAGGAAAGGCGTTTTTTCTCTTACAGCCTGCCGCAAGTAAAATCAGCGGCAGGACAATGATCAGGCAGCGGGCGCTCACCTCAGCTGAAGCTATCTTCAGATTCGGGCAAAGCAGGATTGTTATAGATATACATCCCGTTATAATCCTGGATCACAGGCTCCGCTCCGGGATCGATCCGGTGGAACGGGAGCGCGTTATAGGTCGAATAGTGGCATACGAACGACTTCCGGGTTTGCTCTGGATTGAGGATAGGGCTGCCGCCATGAGCGAGCGCTCCGTGCCATATCAGGACATCCCCCTTTTTGATCAGCAATATTTCTTTGGGATAGTTGAGCTTCTCGCAGGTCTTGTCAAGATAGTCGGCGAACTCGAGCGGGGTTTTGGTCGACCACGGCTTGTAGAGTATACCCGATCCGAAATCAAATTTAGGCATCCGGTGCGAACCTATATAATAATAGAGCGGCCCCGATTCCATGACGATATCTTCGAGGGCTATCCAGGCAGCTGCCAGGTGGCTCGGATCTTTTGCGGTCACCCAGGGGAAATCCTGGTGAGTGGGCTGCTGGCTTCCGTATAAAAAGGTAAGGCTTTGCATTACCACCACTTTCTGGTTAAAAACAGCTTCCAGGAAAGCGACGATACCCGGGTGGGACATCAGCTTTTTGCCCGCAACCGACGAATTGTGAAAGTCGTTAAACTTGACATATTTCCCTTTCAGGGCATTTTTCGGGAAATCGCTGATATTTCTCTGCTGATCAGGCAGGAATTCCGGCAGGTCTATCCTGACGCTGAGACGATGCTTTTCGGGTTCGTTCGTAAGACGTTCGACATCCTCGAGGAACCTGTCGATCATCCCGGCGGGAATAATATTTTCCAATACGGCATACCCGTTTTTCTGCCAGTGGACCAGTTTTTCCCTTAGGTCGTAGGGCACTTCGAACCTCGGATGATGGGTCTTTAGAAATGTATCCACATCTGCACCCGGGGCGTCTATCCAGGGAAGATCGGCAGGGTCGAATTCTTTCAGCGGGAAGAGACGGTCCTGGAATATGTTTATTCTGTTCTTTACTCGGCTTAAAATGCTCATAGAGAAGGAGTGGTTAGCTTTTTGGGATATCCTGGGCTCTTAATTTTACTTAAAGAGCGACAACCGCTTAAACTACTTGCTTCAGCGTGCTTCTTTGAAAAGAAATGAGCCTGCGGCCGCCTACACCCTCGGCTGCTTTATTTTCGGCAGAAAGACCGCCAATATACCCAGCAGGGGCAGGAAAGAACATGCTTTAAAGAGGAAGTCGAGGGTAGTCACATCTGCGAGGAGCCCGAGCGCGGCCGAGCCTATTCCGGCTACGCCGAAGGCAAAGCCGAAAAACAGGCCGGCGATGGTTCCTTCTTTACCCGGCTTCAGCTCCTGGGCGTAGACAAGGATAGCCGAAAATGCGGAAGAAAGGATCAGCCCGACCATAACGGCCAGTACGTTTGTCCAGAACAGGTTGGCATAAGGCAGCAGCAGCGCAAACGGTGCGGCGCCCAGGATAGAAAACCAGATGACCTGCCGCCGGCCGATCCTGTCGCCTATAGGCCCGCCTGCATAGGTGCCCAGCGCCACGGCCGCCATGCATATAAAGAGATAAAACTGGGACTGCTTAATGCCGAGACCGAATTTGTCTATCAGGAAGAACGTGTAGTAGCTGCCGATGCATACCATATAAATATATTTGGAAAAGACGAGCACCAGCAGGATACCGATCGAAGTATTTATTTTTCGCTCAGACAAGCCCTCGAGCGTCTTGTCGGCAGTTTTTGCGATATTTCCCCTTGTTTTTCGTTTCTCAAACGACCACCGTCCCAGGTAGAAAAGAATGACGCCGCCCAGCAAAGCGAGGACCGAAAACCAGCTGATGGCCGAAAGCCCGTAGCCCGCCACTACGAGCGCCGCCAGCAACGGACCTATGGCGCTCCCGGCGTTTCCGCCTACCTGGAAGAGCGACTGCGCCATGCCCCGCTTTCCCCCGGATGCAATAAAGGCGGTACGGGAGGCTTCCGGGTGGAAAATAGCGGAGCCGAACCCGGTTATCGCGACGCTCAGCAGTACGATCGGAAATGAATCGGCCATCGAAAGGATCAGCAGGCCTATGAGCGTGAAACCCATCCCGAAACTGAGTGAATAGGGCGCCGGTTTCCTGTCCGTATAGCTTCCGACGATCGGTTGAAATACGGAGGCAGTCATCTGGAAGACAAAAGTGATCAGCCCGATCTGCATATACGACAGCCTGAAGTTTTCTTTCAGGATCGGGTAGATAGCAGGCACGATCGCCTGCAGCGTATCGTTGAGCAAGTGGGTAAAGCTGATAGCAAATAAAACCGGGTAAACGGTTTTATTCAGGTTGCTGTCTTTTACAAGCATGGTTTTTTCGCCGGCCGACATAGTAATTAAAGAGAGATAGAAATTGGTAAAATGGTCTTTCGGACCTATGATCTGACAATTGTATTTAAGATTTGGATAGCCTTTCCGGCGTCGCGTCGCCTGATGCATTCGAGCAGCTCTTCATGAAGCAGCTGCGTTTCCTGGAAGCTTTCGACTGTTTGAAAACGCCGGACAAAAGATTCTTTGAGACGGATGGCCAGGGCCTGGTACAGGTCGGCCAGCACGGGGTTGGCTGACGCGCAGGCCAGCAGGGTATGAAAGTCGAGATCGGCATTGATACAGGCGTTGGTATCGCCCAGGGCTGCGTACTTCCTCCTTTCCTCCAGGCATTCGCGCATTTTCCGGATGTCCTCCCGGGTTCGGAACTGCGTCGCCTTTTCTATTATTTTTTGTTCAAGCAGTTCGCGCACTTCTTCCAGGTCGCCTTCGTGCCCCCTTTTCAGCCTCTGGTAAAGCGGTTCGCTCGAAGCCTGGTTGGTTTCTACAAATGTGCCCGAGCCCTGCTGTACCCGCACCCATCCCGAATTGGCCAGCACCCGCATCGCTTCCCTTACGGTAGACCTGCTTACTTCGAAAAGCGCCATCAGCTCAGGCTCGGTAGGGAGTTTGTCGCCTGGATTGTACTGGCCTGCCATTATTTTTTCACGCAGCCGTTCGGCCAACTCGTCCGAAAGAGTCTGCTTTTTTAATGAGGTCATCATATCATCTGATGTTTCCGCAAACTTAAGCGCAATTCTGCTAACATGCAACGCTATCGCTCGGACAGACCCCGGATATTCTAATTTGTAGAAGTTTTTTGATAGTATATTTTCGATAATTACAACATTGTTAACCTTTAAATTGTAGTTGCTTTTTTATGAAATACACATATTTAACCGATGTATTTTGATCATAATCGTAAACAATTATATCAATAAATATTGAATGTCAATTTTATTGATGATGATGACGAAAAATATGATGATGATGACGAAAAATATTTTGTTATTAACATGGTATTTTTTATGTTTGTCAGCGTTTAAGCACTATTACAGCGTACAGTAAAACACAAAAACACACGGTAAAATGAAAAAAATATACACTGCTTCGTCGGTAAAGACGTCCCCCTCGTCTGTACCGGTGTCTCGCAAAGCCGGGCGTTCTTTCCCCGGATGTCATTTTTCACTTTTCTTCCCACCTGGAAAATATTGAGCTATTTTTCTTGTGTCGTATCCTGAAGTTTTTGCAGGGTAGTCCTGACCCCTCAGCGCATCATGTTGTCTCAGGGATTCCTCTGTTTAAACGGATTTAAACCTATAGATTTTTATTTAATAGCTCCTGACAGCGTTCCCCCTATACGCTCCGGGAGAAAACGGCTTAACAGATTAATTAACTTAAACACACATGATGATGGCTAAACAAGCTACCGGTGCCCCCCACCGTGGGCTGCGTATGTTGTTGTTATCCTGGCTCTTCGGAGCTTTGGTGGCATCCACAGCCTATACGCAGGCCCCGATTTCCTGCTCCGACGTGGGGCAGAGCAACATTACGTCGACCGCGGCTACCTGCCCGGGAAACGGCACTATTACTGTTCCGGCGCTTACACAGGGCTATTTCAGGCTTACAGGCCCCGGGATAAACGGGTATATCCAGCAGGACAGCCCGGTTTTCGAAAGCCTCAACGCCGGTGACTTTACCGTAACGCTGTATTGCCCGGGACAAGATCCCAGGCAGTTTCCCGTAACGGTAGAGAACAGGCACACTGATCTTCAGCTGGCGCTTGCAGGCGATATGCTATGTGCCGATCAGGGGACTATTACCGCTACTGCAACGGGTGGATTCAACCAGGGCGGAACAGGCGTCGTTTATCAATACGGTATCTGGTCGTCGGGCGTGGCCGGAGCCAACAGACCTGACGGTCAGGTAACATATGGAAGCTCCAATGTATTCAGCAGCCTGGCTGCCGGTACATACTTCGTCCGCGTAAAAGATAATTGCAATAATTTTTATACGCAGACAATTTCCATCTCTCCGAGCGCATCTGCCGCAAACCTGGGATACTCCGGTACCTGGGTGTGTTCCAACGGAGCGTTGGTTCGCCGTGCTACGGTTACCCTGTCGTCCTCTCTGGTTCCTCTGGGATACAAATATAAAGTAGAGGCTGTGGGAAGCTCAGGCGCCTGCGCTGACCGGGTGGCTACCAGCACTATCGTTGCCGAGAAAAACATGGAATCTGCGAGTGAGACATTCGATATTCCTGCGGGTGTAACAGATTTCCGTATCACTACCATATCACCTTGCGGAACTCAGTCGACAAGCTGCCAGTCGGTTCCTGCTACCGATGTGATTAGCATTACAGCCAGGAGAACACTCCTGTGCGGCCCGGGAGAAGGCGGAGCGCTCGCCAGGGTAACTTATGTCATTTCGGGTGCCAGCGGTTATACGGTCAACAACGACCGGTTACCGGGAACGCTTTTAATCACAGGTGGGGGCGGCTTCAGCAGGACGATTAACATTGCCAATACAGGCGAGCTGAGCGGCGCTCTTAACGACGTACCCCAGTCGGCGTTCCCGCTCTCGATGCAATTTACCGATAATTGTGGCGCTACCAGGACTATAGCAGTCGACTCACCCGGCAGCGGTACTCCTGCTGTGACCGGTACTCCCGGATACGCCCGTAATTGCGTAGATCCGGGCCATGTTACAGTAACTTACTATCTGAACGGCGGCTTTATCGGCGTTGGTCAAACCGGTACTAAGTATGAATTGCTCGACGCGAGCGATAATGTGGTCGCAGAAGGAGAATTTTTATCCGGTACAAATGCTACCAACGGAGTACGTTTTGTGAATGTTCCGGCAAACGCTACTTATCGCATACGCATTACGCTTGCTTCCGGTGAAGGCGGAACAGGCAGCACCTGCAGCGGGCTGTCGCCGCAGGTAAGCGGAAGTATTACTGTTCCCGCTAACCAGGGTTTCAACTTTTCAGCCAGCCC
>MEDT01000023.1 GCA_001724175.1 Cytophagaceae bacterium SCN 52-12
GCGACGACCCCCGCCTGGGCATCTACTACGACAAAAATTCCCTGACGGGCAGCTTCAGGGATACGCTTGCCAAATACGACCGCGTGCTGCCTTCCTGGATCAAAATGAACGATCCCCATATCATGTACCAGGGAGGACCCGCCGACTTCCAGTCCAACCCGGCCGTCAGCACTTACTTTGTCAACCCGTTTAACGGCGGCGGCTCCAACAGGTACCAGCTGATCTCTACTGTCAACCGGAAGTTCTTCGCGCCTACGGTAGACCAGGGGAGCGGCACGGTGATCGACGTCTTGTTTTCATACGCGGAAGTCTGCTTCCAGATTGCCGAGTTTATACAGAAAGGCTACGGAGCAGGCATCGATACGAAGGAAACTGCGGCCGACTGGTACAACAAAGGCCTCCGCGCATCGTCATTATCGATGAACGAGATAGCAGTGGCCGCCAATTCGACTTCATACGGCGATATCGAAGCGATGATTGATGCCCACCTGGCCAATCCGAAGGTAAAATTCGACGGAGCAAACGATCTCGAAAAAATCTATATCCAGGCGCTGCTGAACTTTTACCGCGATCCTAACGAAGCATTTTTGCTCGCCCGCCGTACCGGCTATCCGAAATTCAATTCCACCCTGCTGGCCAGGGAAACCATAGCCGATCCCTTCCTGCCCAGGAGATGGTGGACCCTCGATCCCGGCGAGGTCAACCGCGCCAACTGGAGCGCCGCCATGGCAGAGCAGGGCTTCACGCCCAACGATTTTTCCGTCGAGGTGCTTGCGAAAGAAAGGATCTGGTTTGACAAGCAATCCCCCGATTACGGAAAAGGGAATTAAACGGCAATCAGCAATCGGCAGTCAGCTATCGGCCAATAGCTGACTGCTCACGGCTATTCCACCTTTATAAACTTGGATAAAAATACCATGTCAGGACGCAGGCATTTTTTAAGGGAGCTGGGCCTGATGGCCGGCGCTTTCTCCTCCGACAGTCTGTTCAGCCAGCTGCACGCCGCCGAGCTGTCTTCTGCAGAACGCAGCGTAAAGCACCTATCGCCGCTCGAAATAGCGGCAAACGAAGATTACTGGAGCATTATCCAGCAAGCCTACACGACCAGTCCCAACCTGATCAACCTGAACAATGGCGGCGTAAGCCCTTCACCCCGCGTCGTGCAGGAGGCTGTAGAGCGGTACAACAGGCTGACCAACGAAGGGCCTTCCTATTTCATGTGGGAGATACTCGACCAGGGAAGAGAGCCTCTGCGCGAAAAGCTGGCGCAGCTGGCCGGCGCCGACAAGGAGGAGATCGCGATCAACCGCAATTGCACCGAATCCCTGAATACCATTATTTTCGGACTTGATCTCAAAGCCGGCGATGAGGTGATCGGGTGTAAGCTCGACTACCCCAACCATATGAATGCCTGGAAACAGCGCGCGCTGAGAGACAAGATAGTGTACAGGCAGCTCAGCTTCGATTTCCCGATCGAGAACGACGAAGAGATCGTGGCAGCGTATGAAAAAGCCATAACACCGAAAACGAAGGTCATACACGTCACCCATGTCATCAACTGGGTAGGACAGATCATGCCGGTCAGGAAGATCTGCGACATGGCCCACCGGAGAGGCCTCGAAGTAGTTTGCGACGGCGCGCATTCCTTTGCGCTGCTCGATTTTAAAATTCCCGACCTGGACTGCGACTACTTTGCCACCTCCCTGCATAAGTTCCTGAGCGCCCCGATCGGCAGCGGCATGATGTGGATCAGGAAAAGCAATATTCCGAAGATCTGGCCGCTATTGGGCAACGGCGCTCCCGATGCACCCAACATCAGGAAGTTCGAGACCCTGGGCACCCGCAGCTTCCCGATCGAGCAGGGAATAGGCGAAGCCATCAATTTCCAGCTCGCCATAGGAAATAAGCGAAAGGAGGAAAGAGTGAGATTTCTCAAGAACTACTGGGCGGAGCAGGTCGTCGGTATCCCCAGGGTAAAGCTGAAAACTTCGCTCAAATCAGCCTATTCCTGTGGTATCTGCGGGGTCAATATAGAGGGAATTCCTTCCAGGGAGCTGGAGAAAATATTGTTCTCCAGGTACAAGATCCATACCGTTGGCATCGAGTACGAAAATGTAAACGCCGTACGTGTAACTCCTCACGTCTATACCCGGTTGCCGGAGTTGGACAAACTGGTGACGGCTATCAGGGAAATAGCGGCCGCGGGAAAGTAATATGGTATTTACCGGGATAAAAGAATAATATTTCACGTATCATCTTACCGGTAAAATATCATGGAACTCCGGGTCAGGTAAAGTGGTTTTTAAGAGAGCTACCCATCGGGCGATCCGGTATATTTACCGGCAGCAGTATCTATAAATATTCAGGGGAATATTTGTTTTTACTATATTTGCCCGAACGGTTTGATCTTATTTCTACTTTTACCCGACGACACGCAAATCATCGTATGGATACGCCCGACATAATACATCCGGACGATATTTTGCAACGGCTGGCCGCCGGTGAGGAGCAGGCTTTCAGAGAAATATACGACAGGTACTGGAAAGTAATTTACAAGGCTGCCAACAGGTACCTGCGCTCCCCCGACCTGGCCGGCGATGTCGTGCAGGAGGTATTCTGCCTGCTGTGGGACAGGCGCGGCCAGTTCCTGAATGTCAGGAATCTGGAAAGCTACCTGATTACGATGACGCACCACCAGGTGTATGCGCTGTTCAGGAAATGGGCGACCGAGACCCGGAGCAGGGAAGCGTATATCGAAACCCTTACCCCTGTCGTCAATGACACCGATTTCAGTATCCGTGCCAGCCAGTACGAAGCTATACTGACTGAGCTGGTCGACAAGCTTCCTCCACAACAGAAACAGGTTTTCAAAATGGCCCGGGAAAATGGCATGTCCCACGAAGCCATTGCCCGCGAGCTGAACCTTTCCCCGGGAACAGTCAAAAATCACATGGTAAGAGCGCTTCAGTTCCTTCGCCGGAACCTGGCTCCTCATGTAAGCCTGTACCTGCTGATCCTGTCTGAGTGGGGATTGAAGGGTTAGATAAATTATTTTAAAAAAAAATTCACTCGCGACTGTCCCTGTGCCGTCGCGGGTTCACTCTATACTAATAGATCAGAAAAATACCTTTAACCTGAAATACCGGGCCGCACCCGGAGTCTGTATATGAATGACAGTCGGTTTAACTATCTCCTGGAGAGATACGTCAATAAAGAGGCTACCCGGGAAGAGGAGGAAGAGCTGAGATCGCTTGTCCTGACCGGTCAGTACCAGGATCAGTTCCGGGAAGATCTGACCCGCTATATGGAGACGCTTATCGGACATTCGAAGGAGCTGCCGGCGCCTGTCGATGCCGCCCGGCTATATGAAAAGATACTCAGCCGGCGAAGCAGTCCCGAAACATATCGTAAACCGGCGGTATCCGTCTGGCTCTGGGCCCGCGTTGCAGCTATGCTGGTGCTCTTCCTGGGTGCGGGCTGGTGGCTTTTCCGCTCTTCGCCCGATACTGCCCCTACCCTTACGTCAGCCCGGGATAACACCGGCGAAGAACCGGTAGTCCGGTTTAACAGGAAAGATTTTATAAAGCTCCCCGACGGAAGCACCGTGCTGCTCAACGACGACAGCGAGCTCAGCTACAGCCTCCCTTTCGGTGACGGTCCCCGGGAAGTAACCCTGAAAGGGGAAGCTTTTTTTGACATTATCCACGACAACAACAAGCCGTTTGTCGTGCGGACGGGCAATATTTCGACCAATGTACTTGGAACAGCCTTCAACGTCAATGCCAGGAACAGAAACGTTGTAGTTACTGTAGAAAGAGGGCTCGTGCAGGTGGCCGACGAAACCCAGGCCCTGAGCCTGGTCCGGCCCGACGAGCAGCTTACAGTCAATACCCTCACCAGCGACTTCGAAAAGACGGGGGTTAAAGCTGCCGAAGAGATCGCATGGAAATCGCAGAGTATTATTTTCGACAACATCCCCCTCCGCGAGGCTGCCGATATATTACAGGCGCATTTTGGCGGCCGGATCAACATCGAAAATCCAGATATCGAGAACTGCCGTATCAACGCATGGTTTCTCGGAAATGAAAGCCTTGACGAGATCCTGGAAATGGTATGTGGTATAAGGCAGGCCGACTATAGCAAAAAAGATGATACCATTACGATTACCGGCGGTATCGTATGCGAACCCTGAGACTGGACTGTTAACCTAAACCCTTAAGCCTATGATCATCGATTAAAAATAAATAAAGAACGGCCATCCGGGGTAGGAGCCGGATGGCCGGGATGTTCTTAACAACTAATCACTAACTATTAAAAACACGTAAAGTTATGCAATTATCTTTAACTAAGATTGCGTGCCGTTTCCGGTCAAAACGAATACCGTGGAAACACGCCTTAATCCGGTCAGCTATGCGGATCACTTTATCCTATTTGATATTGCTAATCGGCACGATCCAGCTTCTGACTGCCAGCTCGGGCAACAGCCAGGAGCTTCACCAGATGACGGTTACGCTGAGTGCCCAGCAGGAAAGCCTGAGGACAGTACTCAAACGGATCGAGCAGAAAACAGGGCTTTCGTTCGTTATGCCGATGAATGAAGTGGAGACGTATACAGATATAAGTTTACCTAAAATGAAGCGGGATATCAAAACCACGCTGGATCTCGTATTGGCGAACACCCATTTAGGTTACAGGCAGATAAACGCCCGGTCTATCCTTATATATGTAAAAAACAGGGAGCAGACGCGGACCACCCCGCCTGTTTTTTTCACCGATATGCAACCGGCTGCCGAAATCCCCGCCCTGCCGAGCATAAGGNNTAAGGGGTAAGGTAAGCGATGAAAAAGGGGAAGGCCTTCCGGGAGTAAGCATACTCGTGAAAGGAACCCAGCAAGGAACTATCACCGATGAAAACGGGAATTTTCAGCTCGACGCCTCTGAAGGCGCTATCCTGGTACTGAGCTTCGTAGGTTATGAAACGCGGGAAGTAAGAATAGGTGCGGAAACATTCCTTAGCCTGTCGATGAAGGTCGATCAGAAATCTCTGGAGGAAGTCGTGGTAGTAGGTTACGGGACGCAGAAAAAGACCTCTGTAACTGCTGCGGTCTCGAGCATGAAGGGTGAGGAAATTGCAAACGTGCCGGTAGCGAATATGAGCAACAGCCTGGGAGGGCGCCTTTCCGGCGTAATTGTCAAGCAGGGTTCAGGAGAACCCGGGAAAGATGGTTCCAGTATTTTCATAAGGGGTATTTCTACAACAGGCTCAACATCACCTCTTCTGATCGTAGACGGGATTCCCAGGAGCTTTCAACAGCTTGACCCCAATTCCATCGAATCATTTACTGTGCTGAAAGACGCGGCTGCGGTAGCTCCTTATGGGGTTGCAGGCGCAAACGGAGTAGTCCTGGTTACCACTAAAAAGGGACAGTCCGGAAAACCGACCATTACCTACAACGGATACGTAGGTTTCCAGAACCCGACGGCATTACCGAAATATGTTAACTCGGTACAGTTTGCGACGCTCAAGAACGAAATAGCGCGCAGCGAAGGTCTTCCGCTCCCTTATGATGACGAGGCCTTGAGGAAATTTGCCGATGGATCCGATCCTGACGTGTATTCTCCCGATCAGGTGCTGGATTTCGTCATTACAAAAAACTCGCCGATGACTTACCATAATCTTGAAATGACCGGAGGCACAGACAAAGTTAAGTATTATGCGGGCTTCGGATACCTGTATCAGCAGGGTATGTGGACTCCAACTTATTCAAACCGTTATAATCTCAACTTTAATATTGAAGGAAAAATATCAGACCATACGACCGTTTCTCTGAACTTTAACAGCAGGATCAATAGTGCCAGCTATCCCAATTCTGATCAGCCGGCTAATGCTACCGGCAGGATACTGGAGCTGATCGGGTATGCCCATCCGGGATACGGGCCCATGATCTTTAGCAACGGGATGTACGGACGGCACGTCATGCCGGCTATTTATGGCAGCGGTTATTTGAAAGATCGTTCTACAGGAATATTTACGCAGTTGAATATTGAGCAGGAACTGCCCTTTCTTAAAGGGTTCAAACTGAGGGGAACCATCGCCTACGACCCTACCTTTACCAGCATTAAGGGCTGGGCTACACCTAACCACCTGGCGACTATCGACCTCAGTAAAACTCCTTATGTAATCAACGATGGTATTTTCGGAGAAACCAAGCCTTCCATCAGGCAGGAATCCGGTCAGTCTCAACAATTTACCTACCAGGCAGGATTTGACTACTTCAAGGCAGTCGGACATCATAACTTCAGTGTGCTCGGCCTGTTCGAGGCACGGGCCAACGACTCCTGGAGCCTGGGCGCTACCCGGCGTAATTACAACCTCTATATCGACGAGATCAATATGGGAAGCTCGTCAAGCTCCGATATGACAACCAGCGGCACATCCGACAAAGCCCGCCAGGTCGGCCTCGTTTATCGTGTGACTTACGACTATGCAGGAAAATACCTGCTGGAAGCCAGCGGACGCTACGACGGGCACTACTTCTTCGCGCCTGACCGCCGTTTCGGTTTTTTCCCGGCTTTCTCAGCAGGTTGGAGGCTGTCAGAAGAGAACTTTCTCAAAAATCAGCTGACCTGGCTGGATAATCTTAAAATCAGAGCGTCGTATGGGGAAGTGGGAGCCCTTGCCGGAAGCCCTTTTCAATATCTCAGCACTTACAGCGTAACAGGACCCGGCTATGTGATCGGAGGAAATGCCGTACAGATCGTAAGCGAAAGGGCTGAACCTAACCCGTTTATTACGTGGGAAAGGGCTCGAAAAACAGATATCGGGTTGGAGCTTTCACTTTTCAGGAACCTGCTTAACCTGGAAGCCGATTATTTCTATGAAAAACGCTCGAATATGCTGGTCGCACCCGACGTGGTCACTCCCCTGGAGTATGGGATCGGGCTAAGCCAGGTAAACGCCGGGATCATGGAAAACCGGGGAATCGATCTTTCCGCAGGCGTGAATTACCGTCCGGCAAAAGATTTACTGGTCCAGCTGAACGGGACCTTCACTTTTGCTAAAAACAAGCTGCTCCAGACTTTTGAGAATACCGTTACCTACAACAATCCCAATCGCAGGAGAACAGGACGCCCCCTCGGAACACAGTTCGGGTATGAATCCATGGGCTTTTTCCAGCCAGAGGATTTCGAAAGCAATGGCACGCTTAGGCCTGGTATCGCTACGCAGCCCTGGGGAACGGTAAAACCGGGCGATATACGCTACCAGGATATGAACGGCGACGGGAAAATCGATGTCAACGATGAGGTAGCTATCGGTGATCCCAACCAGTCTCCCAGGATCATTTACGGTTTTTCTCCAAGGGTGCAATACAAGAACTGGTCGCTCGATGTCCTTTTCCAGGGCGCTGCCAGGACCAGCCTTTATCACGTAAATGAAATGGCCTGGGCGTTTTTCAACGGCATGAACGCCTACGAAGAAAATCTGGATTACTGGCGACCCGACAACAGGGACGCCAAACACCCGAGGCTAACAGGCGCCCCTACGGCCAACAATAGCCAGGTATCTTCATTCTGGATGCGGAACGCAGCCTACCTGAGACTGAAAAATGCGACGCTCAGCTATCGCATTCCCGACAGCATTGCAGGCAAGATCGGAATTCATAATGCACGCGTCTACGCATCCGGGCAAAACATCGCGACCTGGAGCAAGCTGGTCTATTGGGATCCCGAATCTACTTTCCGGAGCTACCCGCAGCAAAAAGTACTTTCATTCGGTATCAGCCTCAGCCTTTAATCGGACACCTATTATGAAAACAAGGATAATATTCAAAATCAGCTGCATTTGTTTGGTGACAGCGCTGGCATCATGCAGCGACTTCCTGGAAGTGACCTCAAAAAGCCAGGTATCGGATGCAACCCTCTGGAGCAGTTCGGGAAACGCTGATCTGTTCCTGAACAATGTATACTCCAGTCTGCCCGGCCCGTTCGCGACCGACGATCCGGGTGAAAACTGGACAGACAACTCAATGGCAAGCCGCGTAGGACCTACCAGCAGAACCCTGATGGCGTTATCGCAGTATGCAGCCAATAATTCGCCAAGCCAGTGGGGCAACTATAACAATATCAGGAAAGCCAATTTGTTCATCGAAAAAGTAACGGCCTCTTCCCTTCCCGATGACTGGAAAAAGCAGAGGCTGGCTGAGGCACGGTTCCTGAGGGCGTATTATTACATGCTGCTTTGGACGTCCTATGGAGGCGTGCCGGTCATAACAGATATTTTAAATATGACCGAGCAGGGAGACGCCGTTTTCAGGCCCAGGAATACCTCCGAAGAGACTTTCCGGTTCATCACCGAAGAATGCGCCGCTATCGCCAACGATCTTCCTTTGAAATCAGAGGCAGGCAGGGCTACGCAGGGAGCTGCCCTGACGTTAAAAGGATGGTGTGAACTTGTCTGGGCCAGTCCTCTGTACAATACTGATAACGCAGCTGCACGCTGGCAGATTGCTGCCGCTACCAATAAGCAGGTAATGGACCTGAACACATACAGTCTGTTCCCGGATTACAACACGCTGCATTTCGAAGAAAACAATGGAAATTCAGAGGTGATATTCGACAAAGCGTACCTGGGCGGAACAACCCTGGGAGGCAGCAGGGAGGGGCTGCAGGGGCCGTGGCGGGTAGGCGGCATTCAGCGTTCCTGGGGTAATGTAAATCCCACCCAGGAGCTTGTAGATGAATACGCTATGGCAAACGGACTGCCGATAGACGACCCGGCTTCCGGCTACGATCCCAAAAATCCGTATAAGAACAGGGAAAAACGTTTCTATCAATCGATCATATACGACGGAAGCGAATGGCTTGGTTTCGAAATGGTCATGAGACAGGGTGTAGGCAGCCCCAATGCTACCGACCTCAGCGACATCAACGAAGCGACCAATACCGGTTATTCCTTAAGAAAAGGACTGAATCCCGCCTATGCAATCAATGGCGCCAACCGGCAAAACAGTGCGAGTTTTATCATATTCCGGTATGCAGAAGTACTGTTAAGCTATGCGGAAGCACAGAATGAAGCTTCAGGACCGGACCAATCCGTTTACGCCGCCGTTAACAAAGTCCGGGAAAGATCAGAGCTGCCTCCTCTCAGGCAGGGACTGAGTAAAGAGGAAATGAGAAAAGCCATTCACAGAGAACGACGGGTAGAGCTGGCTTTCGAAGAAAAACGCTGGTATGACCTGATACGCCTCCGGTTGGCGGAAAAGAACCTGAACGGAACCTTACATGGAATGGTGATAGAAAATGTCGGTGGTACCTGGACTTACCGGATCGTTGTCGCGCCGGGTGGTCAGCGGTCATTCAATCCCGAAAAAAACTATTTCCTGCCTATCCCGCAGGCCGCTATAGACCGGAACACGCAGATCAGCCAAAATCCGAACTACTGACACAGCTGCGCGCATCCGGAAATAGCTGTCAGAAACGTTGGATAATATTAAAATATTCCGGGCAGGCCTGCATAGCCCCGGCTTCGGCCCTGCCCGGAATATTTCCGGAAGCAATAGTATGCCTCATGCCTTCTCCGGTATTATATCAAATGATCCAGCCCAATAGACCTTAATCTTCCCAGACACTTTTTCCCTATGAACAGAAGGCTCTTCCTAAGAAAATCCTCAACCGGCTTGCTGGCAGCCGGCATGCTCGGCCGGCTCAGTTTAACGGAAAGCGGCACACTGCAGCCGGCGCCCGGCACTACTTTCATCGCCAACTACGATACCGAAAGCCCGTCCTGCCTGGAGCACCTGGAATCGATTGTCAATGTGCATCTGAAGCACGGGATGCCGGCTACGTTTTTCATTGTTTCCGATATACTTAACGACGCCAGCAAACAGCGCGTCGTCAGGCTGCTGGACAACCCGCTATTCGAGATCGGAAGCCATTCCAAGAGCCACCAGCTGATCCTGCCGCACCCGCTCAACCCACGTACCGGCAACCCGCGCGAGCAGCTGATAGATTCCAAAAAGCGGCTGGAAGACATATTCGGCAAACCCATGACCGGGTATGCCACTCCTTATGCCTATGTCGACGGGTTCAAAGGGCATAAAGACATCCTGGAAATCGTGCAGGAAGCCGGGTATAAATACATCACTACCATTTGCTGGGGCCCCGGCTTCTCCCTTCCCGCGCCGATCACCGATCCTTTCACGTACGCAGCTGACGGCTTTCCCGAACTTTGGGAAATTCCCAAGCATGGCTGGCATGAGAATGTGCTGAAAGGACATACCAATGTAGACAGCGTCGCTTTGCTGAACTGGCCCAGCCCGTGGCCGGATGGCGCCATCCCGAAAGGACCTATCAAAAAGCCGGAAGAGGAGTTTGTAGTCAATAAGGTTTTCCTGGACCTCGCCGTCAGGGAGAAGAAAAAGCACCTGACCCTGGCATGGCACCCCTGGTCTATCGGCAGGTTTGATCCGAAGATGAAAGCACTCGATATGACTTTCGCGTATGTGAAGAAACAGGGTATTAAAAGCGGTACTTTCGAAGGACTTTACCGGGAACTTGTCAGCTGATAGACAAAAGAAATAGAAATCATTGTTAACCTAAAAGCTTTTTCCGGAGGCTCCCTTGAAGGAGAGGGGTCGGGAGCGAGGTGTCCGGGAGTAACATACCATGAAAAACAACACCTACGACGCCATAGTAGTCGGCACCGGCATCAGCGGGGGCTGGGCGGCTAAGGAGCTCTGCGAGAAAGGGCTTAAAACGCTGGTCCTGGAGCGCGGACGAAACGTCCGGCACATCGAGGACTACGACGACATGAAAGCCCCGTGGGAGCTTCCGCACCGCGGCCGCAAAACACAGGAAGACATCAGGCTCAGTCCTGTTCAGAGCGGGGTTTACAATTTCCATGAGACTTCCAAACGCTTTTTCGTCAACGACCTCGATCAGCCTTATGAGCAGGTAAAGCCTTTTGAATGGGCCCGCGGCTACCAGGTGGGCGGCAGGAGCCTGATCTGGGGAAGGCAGTGCTACCGGCGCAGCGATATCGATTTTGAAGCCAACGCCAGAGACGGCTACGGCGTCGACTGGCCGATCAGGTACAAGGATATCGCACCGTGGTACGACTACGTGGAGCCCTTTGTAGGCATCGCCGGCTCCCGCGACGGGCTGCCTCATCTGCCCGACGGCAAATTTCAGCCGCCCATGCCGATGAATTGCCTGGAAAAATACGTCGCTGAGCGCGTCAATAAAGGCTTTAACGGGGAAAGGCTCATCATACACGGCCGCACGGCCAATCTCACCCGCCAGATCGGTACGAGAGGCCCCTGCCAGTACCGTGCCAAATGCGAAAGCGGGTGCTCGTATGGCGGGTACTTCAGTAGCGTATCGGCAACCCTTCCGGCCGCCGCAGCTACGGGCAATATGACCCTGAGACCGTTTTCGGTGGTGAAAGAGGTTATCTACGATAAAGAGAGAAAACGGGCGAAGGGAGTACGGATCGTGGATTCTGAAACCCTTGAGGAGCACGAGTACTATGCCAAAATCATTTTCCTCAACGCATCTACCCTTAACACTACCCTGATCCTGCTCAACTCCGTATCCGACACCTTCCCCGAAGGGCTCGGCAACGGCAGCGGACAGATCGGGCATAACCTGATGGATATGCCCTACGGGATGGGCGCCTCGGGCACTTTTGACGGCTTTAAGGATAAGTATACCTTCGGAAACCGGCCTACAGGAATTTTTGTGCCGCGATTCCGGAACATCGATGAAAAAACCAGGACCGACAAATTCCTGCGCGGCTATACCTACCAGGGAGGGGCAGGCCGCGGGCGGATAGGCTGGGGCGACGGCGTCGGCGTGCAGCTCAAGGAGCGACTGGCTGAAGCCGGCAGTTGGAGCATGTCCATCACCGCATGGGGAGAGCACCTGCCCTACTACGAGAATAAAGTCACGCTGGACCCGGTCAGAAAAGACAAGTTCGGGATGCCGGTCCTGCGCATCGACTGCGAGTTCCGCGAAAATGAAAAGAAGCTCGGGGAAGATGCCATGAACAGCGCTGCCGAAATACTCGAAATGGGCGGGCTGAAAAATGTAACCACTTACGACCGGGGAAAAATACCGGGCTCGTGCATCCATGAAACAGGCACCGCGCGCATGGGCAAAGACCCCAGAACGTCCGTGCTCAACAAGTGGAACCAGATGCACGAAGTAAAGAACGTGTTCATCACCGACGGATCGTCCGTATGCTCGTCCAGCTGTATCCCGGGGCCGTCTGTCACCTATATGGCGCTGACCGCCAGGGCTGTGGATTACGCAGCCGAAGAAATGAGAAAAGGGAATATTTAAAAAAGATGTGATGATTAGTTGATTAGCTGATGTGATAATTAAATTAGTTATCCATCATCCTTCCCGACAACTATCAGGACTAATCATCACATCATCACATCATCACATTATCACATCAACTCCAATGAACAGAAGAGAGGCGATCGAAAAAGTAACTTTCCTGCTGGGAGGGGCAATGACAGGAAGCCATGCCTTCCTGAGCAGCTCTTTTACCTTCAGGGGAACGAGGCTCCTCAGCGAGGAGCAAAAGGCGCTGCTCAATGAGATCGGCGAGACTATTTTACCGGCTACCGACACGCCGGGAGCAAAGGAAGCAGATGTCGCCGCCTTCATGGATGTCATCGTTACCGACTGCTATACGCCAGCGGAGCAGCGTATATTTATGGAAGGGATCTCAAAGCTGGAAGAAGCGTGCCGGAAAGCTTACGGAAAGAAATTCGGAGCTATCAGCCCCGCTCTCAGGGAAAAGCTGCTGACGGATATCGACAAGGAGCATATCGCCTATATGGCCGGTAAAAAATCCGGAGACCCGGTTCATTATTTCAGGATGTTCAAGGAGCTCACCCTCGCAGGCTATTTCACGTCGGAAGCAGGGGCGACAAAATTCCTTAAATACAATCCGGCGCCGGGCAGGTATGACGGATGTACGAGTGAGAAACCATGGTATTGAGACTCTTTTTCACCATTTCCTGTTTGTTAATGTCCTGTCTGCTTTCCATTGGGCAGGAGGTAAGGGAAATTTACTTTCCTGTTACCATTGATGCATGCGACCTGAAATCTGCAGATAACGGGACACTACTGACGGATCACGCCATTTTGAAACTGCCAGCCTCCTACTCTTCCAATGGCAAGCCCACCCGCCTCGTCTACATGGCCCATGGCGCAGGCGGAGGCGTTACGGAAAACGAGTGGTTTCTGAATAAATTCGGATTGCAGGAGCTGCTGCTCAGGAACGGCTATGCCGTTTTTGATGTAAACGGAGGCCGCGTCGAAAATATGGGAGGCGAATTGGTTCTGGCTTCCGCATTTAAAGCCTATCAGCATATTGTCGAAAATTACAATATTCATCCCCGGATCATTGTAGGAGGCTTTTCAATGGGCGGCCTCTCCTCTACCAATTTCGTTTACCGTTACAGTCCGCTGGTGCTGGCGCATGTCATGTATAGCCCGGTGCTGGATCTGTATGGTCAGGCCTGGCAGAATCCCTGGCTGAAAACTACCCGGAAGGCAATTGCCGAAGTACATGGCTTTGAAGATCCCTCCGGCAGCCGGTTTGACACCTGCGCGGCGGCAGGATCAAATCCGCTTACAAAATTCCTGGTCAGGTCTGGCGGTGATACGCTGAAACCCTACCCGGTGCCGGTGAAAATCTGGCACGGAACCGGAGATAAAGTAGTAACTATCCGTTCGTCAAGGCTTTTTTACAAGTATGTCAGGCAAAGCGGAAGCCCGGCAGAGCTTGTCGAGATCGACAGCGACGACCATGGCCTGAGCTGCGGGAACGAGAAAATGAACCGGGAGTTGCTGGAGTATATCAAACGTTTTAACTGATTGTACATGCGTGTTTTCAACCGTATTTTCCGGGCTATCCTGCCAGGCATAGCAAGCCTGGCGCCCTCTATATGCCAGGCCAAAGTAACCCTGCCGTCTGTTTTTGCCGATCACATGGTGGTGCAGCAAAATACGAAGATCAGGATTTGGGGATGGGCCGACCCCTGGGAAAGCGCTACGGTTACGGTATCATGGTCCGGGGAAGAATTCAGGATCAAAGGAGACGCCAACGCCTCCTGGCATTTTTTCGTAAATACGCCGGCAGCCGGAGGCCCTTACTCGATCACCGTGAAA
>MEDT01000024.1 GCA_001724175.1 Cytophagaceae bacterium SCN 52-12
ACAAGGTGTGGGACTTTTATAGCCGGCGGCGTACTTCAGGCCTCTACAGCCGCCTGGGGGGCAGGTTGTATACTCCCGGGTTCGGGCCGTCGCGCGAAGTACGGTTTTATGTAAATCCCCTGCTGATTATTTCAAGCTACCGGCAAACAGCGCTCAGGTCTTCGGACACGGATCCTGACCAGGCCCCGGTGAAAGTTTCGACGTCAGGCAGGGTGCTGATCCCTGCTTTGCGGATAGGTTTTACCAGGCCGGTTTCCAGAAAGCTGAGTATCGATTTCGGAGTGCAAAAAGCGCTGAACCCCAAACGGGACGATATGATGGGTAGCAGGTTAAGGAACTATCAGCCGGGGGCGGGAAGCCATCAAAACCCACTTTTTTTAGAGGGCCGTCATACCCGGGCTCTGGGCTACCTGCAGGGGTATCTTGCGTTGAAAATAAAATTTTGAAGGTTAAAACTAATTATTTAGTTTTAACCTATGAAACTGCCTGTCTGTATTGTGCTCTTACTGATCATCAGCGCCGGATGCGCCAGGTGGCCGTCCCTGCCGGCAGAGAGCCGGTTCAATGTGACCGCTACGCTCAATGACTCGGCCTGGTACGGCACGGGCAGGATATTACGCCTGAAAGAGCAGGATCAGTCATTTGAGGATATCCGTTCCTTCAATCTCCTTGTATCTACAGATATCGACTACCCGGGCATGGGAAGCGCTCCCAATCCCAAGACGGATAACGGTTGTACGGACCCGCAATGCACCCAATCGCAATCGTTATTGATTTACAACGTCCCGCTCAGGAAAGGGCGTAGCCGTATATCCAGGTTGGATAAGCGTAGTTCGTACAAACACGAGGTTGCCGGTTTTACCTATGTCGGCAACAGCGGCGGCATGAAAAAGCATTATACTTACCAGGGGCTCAGGCCCGGCTGGATCCGGGTAACCAGATTTGACAAGGCTTCAGGCTGGGTGGAAGGATGCTTCTCGGTTGCTTTCAGTAAGGATACCCGGGTTAAAGATCGCCTTTCGGGTAAAGTGCCCGATATCGCACACTTCAGGAATGGCTTGTTTCGGATCAGGATTACGGACGTATATCTTCCCGGGCAGCAGTCCCGGCGAGGAACGGATTAACTCATTCAGGTGTGCTGACATTTTCACTGCAAACGGTTGATTCTCTCCCGGGAATCCCTATCTTAGCCTGATCAAAATACTATATGCATCATTCATTAATGAAACCAATACTATGTCTTTCTGCAAGAAACTACTTTTTTACAGCCGCCCGTATTTTATTAAAGTAATAAATTTATTACCTTTGGGTAGATGAAAAGCGGCGAGCTCCAGAGGCTGTTAAAGCGGGACGGGTGGTACGCAATCAGGCAAAGAGGTAGCCACGTCATAATGAAACACCCTGTAAAGCCAGGCATGATACCGGTACCTTTTCATTCTTCCAAAGAAATGAAAACGGGGACGCTGCAAGCGATATTAAAGGCGGCTGGTATTGAAGCAAACAAAGGATAGTCTATGAAAAATACTGGAAAACCGGTTATTAAGCTCAGGATCATTAAGGAAGGCGTAGGGTATACGGTTATAGGACAATGGAAAGAAAGAAGCCTGATAACCTGTGGTGACACCTGGGAAGAGCTCCGGAGCATGATCGTTGAAATGGTTAATCTTGTTTTTGAGGATCTCGGTTATACCTTTACTATTGACGAAATACAGCTTGAGTTTGATCTCCCGAGCTTTTTCGACTTCTACAAAGTCATCAATGTAAAGGCGCTTTCCGAGCGGATCGGAATGAGCCAAAGCCTGCTGTCACAATATACCAACGGGATCAAAAAACCGTCTCTAAGGCAGACCAAACGTATCCTCCAGGGAGTACAGCAGATTGGCCGGGAGCTTGCCGAGGCAAGGTTCCTGCTTTGAACGACGGGGTGAACCGACAGCTGTGGTGATAGTTGGCCACGAATTCACTAATGGGAAGTAATTCGTGGCTTAAATTTACCATCACCTCAAAAAACAGAGGTAAGATCCGGCTCGTTTTTCTCCTCCGGATCCCTAACTTAGCCTTATCATAAAAATACTATATTTGTCACCTATGAACCCAGCCGCTATGTCTGACCGTAAGAAAGTACTCAAAGGCCGTAACATCAAACGCTTCAGGGAGATGATGCAAATCAAGCAGGATGCTTTAGCCTTGGAACCGGGCGAATTCGAATTCCGATGAGATTTAAACTGACACTCATTACGTTGGATGCCCAGCCGGAGATTATGTTCGGGTACCCTTACGCCATTTCAGCCTGGATTTACAAGCTGATCGCTGTAAAAAATTATACTTTGATGGTACCCTTAGTCTATTTGGGCACTGGGGCGGTTTCCCGGTCGCACTTTTATCCGATTGAGCGCGGTTACGAGGCTTATAACCTGTATCGGGTTGATGTTATAGAAAGGGTACAGGCATTACTTTTTGAACTTGGACAGATCGTAGCCCTTCAGTACGTGATTTACAAGGTAATCCGTCTTGGCTTTAGCCGCGTCTTCGGCTGTGGAGAATTTTTTTCGAGCGGATGGGCGCTCTTAGATTTCGATCTGATTTTTTTGTCTGCAATAGCCATAGATTTGTCAACTTAATAACAAGTTTACGAATTTTTCAGCGAAACGGCAAAAGCCTGGTAGTTGATTGTAGGATTGGAAAAACGTTACAAATAGGTTATATCATCACGCATAGGAGCCTTTTAACCATGTGATATTGAAATTGAAAATTGACCTAAAAAACTTCTACATACTTCTCTTTATCAACTAATCTTAACTTTGCCGAAAAGAAAATTTGGTTTGAATTAAATCTCATTTACAAGAGAACGAGCAACCAATGCCCGAATGAACCTGATTCACATCCTCACCGTGCCGGCCGGCGGTGAATTCGGGCTCACCAATCTGCCCCATATCTATTTTTGATGAAGTTGCTCTACTTTTTTTGGCTGTAACAACGGCAAAGGATTGCTTTGTAATGATTTTCAAGCTCAAAGGCAGGCAAAAAACAACTCATTATGAAAGCAAGACATTTCTTTATTTGGTTATTCGTCCTGATGTCGGGAACATGTATAAAGCCGAACGACATATTTACCTGTGAAAGAATATCCAGGATTACCCGGCTGAATAGCCTGCCATGAAAGGTTACCTGTTCTTGCTTCTAACGCTGTGCATGGGATCTGTAATCCTTGCGCAGATAATAGTTGATGGTGAACAGGGAAGCTTGCTCGGTACAGTGACCGATTCCGCCACTAACGCCCGCATTCCGTTTGTGTCGGTTTCACTCCAGGCAGGTGAAGAAATCGTCGGCGGCACCCCTACAGACAGTACCGGAGGTTTTCATTTTCATCATCTTGAATTTCGTACCTGCTGCGTGACGTTTAGTACGGTAGGTTACAGGGCATTTCAGTCCGGCTTTCTGACGTTGTCGTCCGAAGCGCCTGTAATGGATGTTGGCGCCGTGACCCTTTCCCCGGGAACGGCGGTACTGGAGACGGTCACGATCAGGGGACAACGGCCGCTCATCGAGCAGCGGGCGGATGGCATTGTTTTCAACGCCGGAAGTATGGCTTCGCCGGCGGGTATCGATGCTGCCGATCTTCTGCGTAAAGTGCCGATGCTTGCCGTAGATGCAAACGGAAGCCTGTCGCTGCGCGGCCGTTCGAATATCCGCGTTTTTATCGATGGGAAACCTTCGGAGACCTACGCTTCTTCGGTGGCCGACGCCCTCCGATCGATTCCGGCCGGAAATATCGTAAAGGTAGAGGTGATCACACACCCTTCAGCACGCTACGACGCGGAAGGGACCGAAGGTGTAGTCCATATTTTTACTAGAAAAAAATATGACAACGGCATGAGCGGAAATGTGAGCATAGTACCCGGTAACCGGAGCCAGATGCTGATGGGGGATATGTATTTGAAATACCGTAAATGGCTTGTTAAATGTGACGGATACGTACAAGCTTACCGAAATCGCAACGGGTCGGTATTGGAGCGCCGGTCGGAAGAGCTTCTGAGATCACCTATTTCTCTCCGCCGTCATACCCATGATACAGGTACAGCGCCCCGTACGTCCAGTTCGGCCCCTGTAGCCCGGGATAATTGAACCGGTCCATCATCAGCGCTACATACCGGAACGGGTAACCGCCGGGCAGCTCCACCACGTTGGGCCAGACTCTTGTACCGGAATTTTCATCCCAGGGCGGAAGGTCCATTTTCAAAGTGCCGGCATCGCGGAGATCGGGGTAGGAATAGATGAAGATCTGCCGCTCCTGGCTGCCGGAAAAGCAGTAAAGCTTCCCGCCGATGCGCTGGATGGAGGTCCCGGTGGAATTATAGGGCACGGGTCCTGCAATGCGCCGGTAATCTTTATTCCATGACGTCGATTCCAGCATGACCGCTTTATAGCCGTCGATATTTTCGCAGGTCAGTATGCGCCATTTTCCGGCCTTCGCATCGTACAGGATGTGCGGGTCCTCGATGTCGCCCACAATACCGAATGGTGAAGCCGACATTACGGAAAAGCCGAAACGAGGGTCCTTTACGCTCTCCACAGCCAGCAGCTGCTTACGCTCCTGCGGGTGGGCATAGGCGCTGAACCCGGTGGTGATCCCGCGCCAGGTTTTTCCCTTCCTGTCATAGAAAATATGGGAAGCCACTTCGTTGCGAAGTATCCCGTCCTGCCTGTCGAATACGATAATTCCCTCAAAACGGAGGTCGAATACGGAAGGATCCATACTGAACACGCCCTGTACATGATGGGGAAGAGCCCTTCCCCTGATCGTCATGGTATACCAGAGGCGTCCCCGGTCGAGCAGCGGGCTTCCGTCCTCGTAGGTCATGGCCCTGATGTCGGCGAGCCCCATACCGCTGCTTAACCCGGAGGTTACCTCGTTGATCCGGACGCTTCCTGACCTGGTCTCAACCCATAAATTAGCCTGGAAAGAATACAGGTAACGTTTAGCGCGCAGGTCGATATGTGCCGCAAAATCCGACTGGGCAATGGGTTGCGGGAGACTGTCCTGCCGGACAAAGACCGTAAGGCCGCTTCCCAGCATCTGGAGGATGATCCTGCCATACGGCTTAATCGACGGCGCCAGCCGGGTGGCGATTGATTCCCGGGAAACGACGGTACCGTTCTTCACAATTTCCTGATATATCCCTGTGATCCGGTCTTGCCCGTAGCTGACGGCGATCTTAAACTTTTCGGTTTTCGCGGCGTCGGAAAATTCGAATCCGAAAGCCCCCGCGCCTTCGCATGACGCCAGGTCGAGCGTATAGGTGGCAAAAGGATTAAATCCTCCGAACCAGATAGCGGTCTGCGTTTCCGTATCAGAGGCGACCACAAGCCGGTTATGGCTTACTTCAACCCGCGCCGGGATCTCCGAATTTTGGGTAACGGGATACATCGCAGACATCCCGATGATTTCGGCGGGCTTCAGCGCAGCCAACGGAATGGTATGCGCTTCGTCAAAAATAAACCGGCGGACGCCCTGCCGCACAAAATTAATTTCATCGGGAGCCGGCTGGCTTTGCGAAGGAGCAGAACACAAAAAAACGGTCAGCGAAATGAAAAGTATATTCAGAACAGGTGCTTTCAAGCGTATAAAATTTTAAGGTGTTAGCTATTAGGCGTTAGCTTTTAGGGATTAGCTTTTAGGTATTAGCTGTTAGCTATTAGGTGTTGGCTTTTTTATTTATACCGGCCTGGCAGGTCCTGCCGCGGTTGCGTACTACCGGGCCACGCCAGCTCAGGCGGCGCTACAACCTACAACCTACAACCTACAACCTACAACCTAATACCTACAACCTAAAACCTAATCCTCAAGGCCCACGGCTATTCCATAATGTAAAGGCTACAGGCAGCTTGATCAGGCGATAAAGATATAATGAATGATTTTATTTCCCGGCTTTTGCTTTGAGACAGCCGCTTCTTTGCTTTACTTGCGGCGCATTTGATCCGCCGTAAAAATGGAAAACGTTCCCGGAGCCGGGACGGGGCATTCGCGGGTTTCAATTTGCTGTTTTTCAGTTCAATAACATGTTCAGGCACAAAGGTAAAGCCAGGAAATTCCGGCAGAACTTGGGCATCGCGTCGTTGCTGTCGTTTGTAGCCGGCGTAGTAAATGTGGTAGGCTTTCTGGCGGTACAGCGGCTCACGACAAATGTCACGGGCCATTTCGCCTTCCTGGTCGGGGAGGCTGCCGATACCAATTTTCACCAGGCGATTCATTACTTTTTGTATATATTTTCTTTCTTTTCCGGAGCTTTTTTCTCCCGTTTACTCATCGAGCTTACGAGCCGGTTTAACGAAAAGTATGTGTTTATCGTACCAGTATTGGTAGAAATAGCGATACTGACCGTAATCGCTTCGCTCAGCTACGATTTTGTCGCGCAAAATCCCAACGGCATTTCCTGCGCGCTGCTTTTTGCAATGGGTTTGCAGAACTCGCTGGTAACCGTCATTTCCAATTCGGTCGTACGGACCACCCACCTGACCGGGCTGTTTACGGATATGGGCATAGAGGTGGCCCAGCTCTTTTTCAGCAACGAGGTGAAGCAGCGCAGCAAGCTGGTCGCCTCGATAGAGCTGCGCGTCACGATCATAGCGGCTTTTTTTCTTGGCGGAATAACGGCAGGCTTCCTTTTTCCCTCGTTCCGGGGCAGAACCCTCCTGATCGCCTCGTCCATACTCGTTATCGGGCTCATGATCGATTACATGACCATCAGGATCAGGCTGGCGAAAATAAGTACCAAAAAAGCCTGATTTTTGCCTGTTTCAGCGAAATGTTTACAACCATTTTCCAGGGAAACGGCTCTATTTATCGCACAAGATTTAGCACCTCATCAGGTCATCGCATCATTATGAAACAGCTCGTCTTCTATTTTTTTCCAAAATCGCTCCTTTCCGGATGTAAAAGCCGATCGATATGGGCAATTATACTGCTGACAACAGCTCTTGCCGCATGTAAGAAGAAAGAAGATCCGGCTCCTTACCCGGGGATTGAGCAGCTGGCGGGTAAATGGAAGCTGGTGGCTTACGAGATCGTCCAGGAAAGGGATACGGTATGGAAAGAAGCGGAAAGGAACGGCAGCTACGACATCATGTTCCGGTTTGAAGGCGTTATTCTCGATCCGGAGGGCATGCCGGCATGCTGTACTCATTCATACTATTTTATAAACGGCGTCCGCTTTGACGTAGTGCCGGGAGCGCCGCTGAAAAGCAACCCCATGTGTAGCCTGGTAGATTGCTGGCCTTGTGGAGAAGCTAATTACGATCCGCAGGAGGATGGTTCGCTCGTCTATTATTGCGGGCCGTCCGGGCTCAAGCTGAAATATGAAAGACCATAGACGGCCGGCAGAGGCATTTTCCTAGAACTGGAAGTAGATGAACTGGTTCGAGTTGAACACTCCGAAGAACAGAATGACTGCCGCCAGCAATAAGAACAGCGCCACAAACGCCGCCGTGCTTTTCGTAGGAATGACGGGTACATAGTGCTCCTTGACCAGGAGTATCCCGATCAGCAGCACGCAGAACCACATCTCCACCGTATTGAGGGGCGTCAGGACCGGGCTGTCGAGCGACAGGTTGAATATCTTTTTAAGGATCAGGAACGCCTGGCTTACCGGGGCTTTCACATTGCGGAAAAACACCCATGCCAGGGTCACCAGCATAAAGGTGATCAATACGTTAAGGATCCTTACCAGCCGGTTGCCCGGAAAGAAAAGGCCTGCTTTTTTAAGCAGCCTGCGATACCATTCGCCCGCAATGCTGAATATCCCGTGCAGCGCACCCCAGATGACGAAATTCCAGCTGGCGCCGTGCCATAGCCCGCTGACCAGGAAGACCGTAAAGAGGTTGAACTGGCGCCGCGCTTCGCCTTTCCTGTTCCCGCCCAGGGGAATGTAAAGGTAATCCCTGAACCAGGTCGACAGCGAAATATGCCACCGCGACCAGAATTCGGAGACGGAAGCCGATTCATAAGGCGATCGGAAATTGTCCATCAGCTTGAAGCCCATTACCCGGGCGGAGCCTATGGCGATGTCGGAATAGCCCGAGAAATCGCAGTAGATCTGGAACGAGTAGAAAACCATCGCTATCAGCAGGGAAAGGCCGTTTTGCCCGGCAGGATCTGCGTAGGCGTGATCGACCACCATCGACAGGCGGTCGGCTATGACCACTTTTTTGAACATGCCGAAGGCCATTTGCATAAGCCCCGATTTCATTTTTTCGAAATCGAATTCAAAATAGCTGTGGAACTGGTGCAGCATGTTCTGCGGCCGTTCTATCGGCCCGGCTACCAGCTGGGGATAAAACATGACATACAGCGCATAAATACCGAAATGCCTTTCCGCCGGCTGATGGCCGCGATACACCTCGATGGTATAGCTCATGGCCTGGAAGGTGTGGAAGGAAAGCCCGATCGGCAGCAGGAGCTGCCCGTTCCCGGTGAGGAACCATTCCGCTACCGGGGCGGGCAGGACGCGAGGCAGCTCGGGAACAATGTTCCGGGAGAAAAGCTGCTGTGTTATATCGTTCAGGATTTCGCCCAGGAAATCATAATATTTAAAGAAAGCAAGGATCCCGATATTGGAAATCAGGCTGAGGATGAGCAGCGCTTTCCTCTTCCCGGGCTGCCGGGCTTTCTCAATCCAGATGCCCGCATAGTAATCGATGATGATGGTTGCAAACAGGATGAGAATGAACACCGGTTTGAAAACCATGTAAAAATAGCAGCTCGCAGCCAGCAGCAATATCCACCTGCCCCGCCACGACAGACTGAAATAGGCGGTAGTTACTACAATAAAGAATATAAGAAACTGTATATTGTTAAACAGCATCAGGCTTCAGGTAATCACCGTTAACAATTTCCTCCTTGATGATGAACAACGGTCTTTGTTTAGACTGGAAGAAGATACGCAGCACGTATTCGCCGATAAC
>MEDT01000025.1 GCA_001724175.1 Cytophagaceae bacterium SCN 52-12
GAAAGACCATCCGCTGAGCTCCTTTTTTAAAAGAGTCGCTTACCGAAAAGGAAGAGGAGCAGCCGTAACTGCTACAGCACGGAAACTGGCCGCTATTATTTATCACATGATCAACGGTCAGAAACCGTATCTGCCTGAGCAGTCAGACACCTACCTGAACCGCATAAAACAGCTGCAAATCAGGAATATAAAAATCAGACTCAGCAAGCTAAATCTAAGCTCGCATGAGGTTTTTAACTTATTTTCAACTATCTCAATACCAACACCTTGAAAAATTGTTGTACAGAATGCACGAATTAATAATTTGAACGTAATATTAATTCGTGCATTCGTGGCAACTCATAATTTATAATATAAAAATTTAATAACCAGTTAGTTAACGATTTTATTCGCATGAAGCCATACAGCATTATTCCTGTTCTCGCTCTTTCCCTTCTCGCGGCGCCCGGCTTTGCCCAGGACGATATCAATTATGACGAATCCAAAGTGCCGGATTACGTGCTTCCGGAGCTGCTGGTTACCGGCAGCGGCAAAAAGATAACAGACAAGTCGCAATGGGAAAAGATAAGACGACCCGAGCTTATGGAGCAGTTCGCCGCTGAGATGTACGGGCGGACTCCCCAGGATAAAATCGATGTCAGGTACGAAACACTGGAGGAAAACCCTCATGATATGAACGGAAAGGCAACCAGGAAACAGGTGAAATTCATTTTTTCCAACGGCGGCAAGTCTGTTGAAGCCCTCCTGCTCATGTACATTCCCAACCATGTCAGGGGAAAGGCGCCGGTATTTGTAGGCTACAACTACAAAGGGAATCACAGCACGGTGGCAGACAGTGGTATCCTGTATTCGCCTTCCCTGCGCCTGGTTAAAGAGCCGGGGCACCCCGATTGGGTGCGCGGCAACCAGTCGCACCGCTGGAGCTACACCGAGATCATCGACAGGGGATATGCCGTGGCTACGATGTGCTACCACGATATATTTCAGGATAAGCCGGGTCTGAAGGATCACAGCATCGTGTCGTTGTTTCCAGGCTATCGCGAGGATTCGGACAAGCCCGACGAATGGCAGGCCATAGGGGCGTGGGCATGGGGCTCCAGCCGCATCGTGGACTACCTCGAGACCCAGGACCGTATCGATGCCGGCAGGATCGCCATTATGGGACACTCCCGCCAGGGGAAAGCGGCGTTGTGGGCCGGGGCCCAGGATCCGCGCTTCAGGGTAGTCATTTCCAACGATTCCGGGGAGGGCGGAGCGGCGTTGTCCAGGCGCAAGTTCGGCGAAAGCATCGCGCGCGTAAGCAGTATCCGGCCGGCCTGGTTCTGCCCGGCATTCAACCGGTACCGCGGTAAGGAAGAGGAACGTCCCATCGACCAGCACCAGCTGATCGCGCTGATGGCGCCCCGCGCAGTATATGTGGCCAGCGCGGAAGAAGACCTCTGGGCCGATCCTAAAGGCGAATTCCTCGCGGCCTTTCATGCCGGCCCCGTCTTCGGATTATACGGGCTCAAAGGACTCGGTACGCCTGTGCAGCCCGGCCTTCACCAGCCGATCATGAACCAGGTAGGGTACCATGTCCGTGCCGGGAAACACGACGTGACCGCCTACGACTGGTCGAGGTTCCTGGATTTTGCGGATAAGCATTTGAAGCGGCGTTAAAGTAGAAAGAATACACACGTTTATTTCCGGTCCTTTACCCGGTCGGCAGTTTCCCGGCCTGGTATGTAGATCTTATTGCTTTTCTGACAAGCGTTTGATGTTCCGCATGAGCAGGTATTGGAGAAAATACCTGAAGCCAGGAAAAATATATACAAAGTACCTTGTATTACATAGTATATTGTATAACTTTACACCGTTGTTACATAACAGCCATGAAAGTTTTTCCGGAATACAATCCTTCCACTGAAAATCAGAAGTGCGGCAGTTTGGACATTCTATTAACCATGGAATGTCCGTGAGCAGTCCGATAAATAAACCTTGAACGTCATGCAACGGACTATTTCAAAATGAGACATTATAAGCGGGCATACTTAAGGGATTTGAATGCCGGGAACCGTTAATACTGCTACAATCAGATCATGAATTGACAATGTCAGCATCCGTTTTACCTGTTGGGGATTTACATAATCTCAGGCCGGGCAACCATGTGGAACTCTAACTTAAAGGTAAAGGCGGTGTTGTTTGCTATAATAGTTCAGATTGCATTTTTGTCAGCGCCATCTATGGCACAAAAAGAATCTGTAATAGTCCCGATGCACAGCATCCACCCCAAACCTATTGTGAAGGCTACGCTGAACGGCAAGACGGCTTATTTTCTGCTGGATACAGGATCGGATATCAATATTGTAAATAGTTTGGGCGCCGGAGAATATGATTTTGCTCTTCATAAGGTAAACTACAGTAACCGGGGAAGTATTGCAACAGTCAATGGTATTGAACGGGATTTTAGCCATGCTTATAACATCCATATGATGATAGGCGGCAAACCTATCCACTGCGGCTTTGTTTCAATGGATATCAGCAGCATTATAAAGTCCATCAGGAAAAAAACAGGGATTTCAATTGCAGGGATCATAGGTTCAGATACTATGAAATCCTATCATTTTATCATTGATTATGAAAATGAGGTAATAGCCATGAAACTGGAAAAATGATCCCTTGTCCGGTTTCTGTGCATGTTGTCCTCCCTCAGCCCCCTCCTTCAAACAGGTTGTTATTTGTCACTTGCCGTGGGTACGAAGCCGTGGAGAGGAAAAGACGATCGTTACACCTTTGTGAGGTACATCGGGGTAAATATTATAATTTTACGATAAATAAGTAAATGCCGGGACTTTTCCTTTTGTATTATCAGGAAAAGCATGCCGTTTAATGAAATGAAATAGGCATGAGCTGTCAGGTTTTAGGTTTTAGCGGCACACAAGCGGTCCGCCGCCCGCCGATGAATAAAGCTAATACCTAACAGCTAATAGCTAAAACCTTTTGATAGAAATGAAACCTGCCGGCCACCATGATCCCGAACTATGGAACCTTCTGATGGACGGTGATGAAGAAGCGTATTCCGGCCTTTTTCAGAAATATTATCCCGTTCTGATCAGCTATGGAAAATCGCTGACGTCCCGGCACGTCCTGGTGCCCGACTGCGTGCAGGAAGTTTTTATTGAAATCTGGATCTACCGTAAAAGCCTGGCCGTTCCCTCTTCGGTCAGGGCCTATCTCCTGTCGAGTATCCGGAAGCGGATAGCCCGGCGCCTGGAAAGGGATCACGTATTCCGCAATACCAGAGAGCTTGCCGACCTGGAGTTCAGCGCCAGTTTTACAGTACTCGACGAAATGATAACCGACGAAGAGACCAGGAGCCAGGTATACCAGCTCAACAAGCTGCTGAACCAGCTTCCCGGGCGTCAAAAAGAAGCGCTTTATCTCCGGTATCACCAGGAGCTGGACATCGACCAGATTGCAGAGCTGATGCAGATCAACCCGCAATCGGTATCGAACCTGCTGCACAGGGCCATTAAGCATCTGAAAATGCTTACAGGAGAATTCCCCGCCCTGCTCCTTCTCCTGTCGACTTTTCTTTCCTGAATTTTTAAGCAAAAAGTTGGTGTGAGTGAGTATCGGACGAAAAGGTTGTCCTCTCCTGTCTGAAAACCAACACCCCAATGCAGCTAGACCACTATCTTTCCATCTCACAGTTCATGGCCGACCCTTCTTTCAGGGAGTGGGTTCTAACCGGCCGGGACACTGCCGGCTGGTCGCAATGGACTGAATCTTCCCCGGACAATCTTCACCTGGCTGAGGAGGCAAAATCGCTCCTGCTGGCCATGGGGAAGCCCGATGCTGCGGTAAGCCGGTCGGAGACCGACCTGGCGCTGGCGGAAAGCTGGAGGCGCATCCGCAGGCACCCGGTGGAGAAGCAGAAAAGAATGTCGCGTCTTTCTCCGTGGTGGAAAGCAGCTGCGGCAGCGCTTTTCCTGGGCGGGGTCCTTGCCTGGTACGTATCGGTCGTAAGAACCGGCTCTCCCGATAGCGCCTCCTTTTCTGCATTGAAGGCCAGGCAGGTCGAAATGTACAACGACACGGAAACCACCATGCTGATCACCCTCGGCGACGGCAGCTCGGTGCTTCTACAGCCGCATGGAAAACTCTCCTATCCTGAGTTTTTCGATTCCGGCGAACGCTGCGTTCATCTTTCCGGGGAAGCTTTTTTTGAAATCAGCAAAGATCCCGATCACCCTTTCCTGGTCTATACGAACGAAATCGTAACGAAAGTAGTAGGGACAAGCTTCCGCATCAAAGCCTTCGACGACCAGCCCAATATAGAAGTCTTTGTAAAGACCGGGCAGGTCAACGTACGGAATATCAAGCCGCATGGGGAGGTTTCCCCGCAGGAGATCGCCCTGCTGCCCAATGAATCGGTCAGCTTTTCGAAAAAGCAGAATGTTTTTGAGAAGCCCCTGCCCCGGAATGCCCCCGGCAAGGGAATAGAATCGCTGTCCTTCGAATTTACAGATACTCCTGTCAGCACTATATTTTCAACCATAGAAGCTGCCTACGGAGTGGACGTAGACTACCCCGGAGAGATTTTAAGCGAATGCTACCTGTCTACCTCTCTTTCCGACGAACCGCTTCCGGAGAAGCTGAAGATAATCTGTGAAAGTCTCGGTCCGGATTCCCGGTACGAGATGCAGGGCAACCGCATCATGATCAAATCTACCGGCTGTAACTAATTTCCTATGCCTATGACCTGATACCTATGAACTGATCTCCCTTATGAAAAAAGCGCCGGATATGCTGCCACATTCCCGACGCTAAGCTTAGCCCGTTAGTTCCCCGCATGGTGTGAGGGGTACGGGCTGTTATTGCCCAATTGATTCCATCTAGTTGAACAAATAACCAGTCAAATCTATGAAAAAAACTCTGGCCGCCCAACGATTATTGCACCAAGTCATCATGAAGTCCTTGCAGCAAATTTTAATCGCTCTTCTGGTCACGCATCTGGTATTGGCGGCGCCCACTTCAGGTCAAAACCTGCTGGAACGGAAAATAAGCTTATCTCTTAACGATACAAGCCTGGACAAGGCCCTGCAGAAGCTCGAGAAGGTCGCCGACGTCAGGTTTTCCTACAACTCCCGTTCCCTGCCCCTGAAGTCGGCGGTCTCGCTCCATGCAGAGAATGAGCCGCTCTCCAAGGTGCTCGACGGGCTGCTTGTGCCGCTCCGCATCTCCTACAAGCAGGTCAGCAACCGGATCGTGCTCCGGAACGAGCCGGCAGCGCAATATCATCCGGAAGCCGCACCCTTTGAGATCAGGGATCCGGCG
The DNA here is from genome assembly GCA_001724175.1 of Cytophagaceae bacterium SCN 52-12. Taxonomy (GTDB): domain Bacteria; phylum Bacteroidota; class Bacteroidia; order Cytophagales; family Spirosomataceae; genus Ravibacter. The sequence continues at coordinate 5,320 of MEDT01000025.1, forward strand.
GCGCCTGCGATCCCGCCCGACAGAACGCTTACAGGGAGAGTAGCCGACGAAAAAGGAGAGGGGCTGCCCGGGGTAAGCGTATTGCTGAAAGGTACGCAGCAGGGAACCATTACGGATTCAAAAGGTGAATTCAGTATCCGGGTTCCGGACGAGAAATCGGTTCTGGTATTTTCGTTTGTAGGTTACCTGAGCCAGGAAGTGCCGGTAGGAAATCGTAATTCCATTGAAATTTCCCTGAACATAGACGAGCAGGCGCTGGAAGAAGTAATTGTGGTCGGGTACGGCACACAAAAGAAGGTGAACCTGACCGGCGCCGTATCGGCCCTTAACGAAAAAGACTTCGGCAGAAGGCAGGTAGGCCAGTCCTCCCTGTTGCTGCAAGGCGCGGCCCCCGGCGTAACGGTCACGCAGCGGTCAGGCCAGCCGGGCAGGGATGCCGGCTCGATCCGGATACGGGGAGTAGGAACGATCAGCGACGCCAACCCGATGGTTCTCGTCGACGGGGTGGAAATGAGCATGAACAATATCGATCCGGGCACGATAGAAAGCATTTCAGTTTTGAAAGACGCCTCATCTGCCTCTATTTACGGTTCACGGGCAGCCAACGGGGTAATTCTGATCACTACGAAGCGCGCAAAAAAAGACCAGACCTCCATCGGCTACAGTTCCTATTACGGATGGGACCATCCTACCAACCTGCCGCAAAAAGTCAACGCCGTCGATCACATGACGTATCATGACATTGCTTATAAGAATTCGGGAAGAGCGCCGATATTCGAAAACCTCATAAAGCAGTACCTGGACGACGGGGGGAAGGATCGCGACAGGTTCCCGGAAACCGATTGGATGGATCTTTTGCTAAAGCCGGGCCACCGGCAAAACCATCTGCTTACATTCAATAAAGGCTACGAGAAGCTGAGCGTGGCTGCTTCTTTCGGGTATTTCAAGCAGGACGGCATCATAAACAACACCAGCTTCGAAAGACTGAGCTTCCGGCTGAACTCCGATCTGGAGATCACTTCCAGGCTCAAGGCGAAATTCGACCTGATGTTTATCCACGGCGATCGTCCCGAGCCGATTTCCCAGAACGCCGACATCAGCACGATTTTTTTTCATATGTACAGGATCCCGTCGAACCAGCCCGCCATATTTTCGAACGGCCTTTACGGCGAGGGCTGGGCGGGGACTAACCCCCTGGCATGGGCGAACGAGGGAGGCACCTCGCGGCTCCGGTCTCCCCAGGCCAGCATGAACTTCCAGTTTGAATACAAGCCGCTCAGCTGGCTTACCGCCAACGTGGTATTCTCTCCTATCTACACGGTCAACCATACCAAAGATTTTGTGAGGCAGGTCACTACTTACAATGCCGACGGTACCGTGTTCGTAAGGCAGCCGCTGATCTCCACACTGACCGAAACCTACCAGCGATCGCTCAGCAAAACGCTGAGAGGTACCCTGCTGGCAGAGAAGAAGGTAGCTTCCCATAATTTTAAAGTGCTGGGCGGGTACTCGATGGAAGATTACGGAAGCTACTCCTTCAGCGGGTACAGGGAAGGCTTTCAACTGCCTCAGTACGACGTGCTCGACGCCGGCGGCAATGACAACAAGGATAGCAGGGGGACTGCCGGGGAATGGGCGTTAAGCTCCTTTTTCGGGCGGGTCAATTACGATTTCAACGAGAAATATTTACTGGAGTTTACGGCCAGATACGACGGATCTTCCAGGTTTTCGAAAAAGAACCGTTTTGCGCTATTCCCCTCCGTGTCTGCAGGATGGCGGATACTCGAAGAGCGCTTCATGCAGTCGCTCAACCCGTGGTTCAGCGACCTGAAAATAAGGGCTTCCTGGGGAATCCTGGGCAATCAGAACATTGGCAGTTCCTTCTATCCCTATGTTTCATCCGTTCCGCTGACGGTGAATTATACCTTCGGCAACAGCATTGCTTCCGGCGCCCGCCTGCTCGATCTGGCCAATGAAGAGCTGAAATGGGAGCAGACCGAAATGTATAACGTCGGCCTTGATATGGAGCTGTTCGGCAAGCTGGGCATCACGGCCGACTATTTCAGCAAAAAAACGAAAGACATACTCCTGAGGCTCAACATCCCCAATTCCCTGGGGCTGAATGCCCCGTTTCAGAATGCCGGGGTAGTAAGCAACAAAGGATGGGATCTGGGAATAAAATACAGGGATCATGCAGGGAGGCTGAATTACCAGATCACGGCTGCGGTATCTGACGTCGTCAATAAAATCGAAGACCTGCGCGGGATCAGCTCGACAGCGCTGACGCAGAATCGTGAAGGATTCCCGATGAATTCGCTGTTTGGAAATGTGGCTGTCGGGTATTTCCGGGACGAGGCCGATATTGCCGAAAGCCCTGCGCAATTCGGGCTTAAAATGTATCCGGGCGATATCAAATACAAGGATATTGACGGGAATGGCGTTATCAACGATAATGACAGGGAGGTCTTCGGGAATACCATACCGCGGTTTACCTATAGCCTAAATCTTAACCTCGACTACCGTAGTTTCGACCTGGGCCTGTTCCTTCAGGGAGTCGGAAAGGTAGATGGCTATCTCTACCAGTCGGCCATCATGCCGTTCTATAACGGCGGCACTATTTACGAATACCATAAAAACTACTGGACGCCTGAAAATCCCGATGCCGCATTCCCGCGCCTTGCATTCGACCAGGCCAACAATCAGAAGCTTTCCAGCTTCTGGATGAGAAGTGCAGCCTACCTGCGGCTCAAAAATATACAGCTGGGTTACTCGGCTCCGTCGTCACTGACCCGGAAGATCGGGATCAATACGCTCCGGGTATTCGTTACCGGCGAAAACCTGCTCACCATCGATAATTTCTGGCAGGGTTTCGATGTGGAAGCGCCGGTAAGCACCGGCAGCTACTACCCGCAGGTTAAGACTTATTCTATCGGACTCAATATCAATTTGTAAAGCTCACCAGCGATGAGAAAGATCTTTTGTTTTCTGGTACTCATTTTTACCGGGACCTCATGCTCCGATTACCTGGAACGGTCGCCGCTTGACCAGCCTTCTTCCAACACTTTCTGGTCGACGGAAGGCGAGCTGATCCTGGCCGTAAACGGGTGTTACAGCACCCTAAGCCACACGCAGACCGGTCCAATTCCATTCTTTATGATATTCGACGTGATGACCGATACCGGGTGGAACCGGTCGGCCGGCTCTTTGTCCCCTATCAGGCTGGGCGTATCGACTGCAGACAACAGCGAATTCCTTTCCATCTGGAGAGTTTTCTACCAGGGCATAAGCAGCTGCAACCTGCTGCTGGAAAACATGCACCGCGCCGAATCTGTGACCGACCCGGTCGTTTACCGGAGGATTGCGGGAGAAGCGAAGTTTCTGCGGGCTTTTTATTATTTCTATTTAAATGAGCTGTGGGGCGGCGTACCTTTTACAACTACCTCGGTTCCCCTGAGTGAAAGCCAGATACCGAGATCTCCCAAAGACGAAATCACGGATTTTATCATGACTGAACTGAACGCAGCTGCCGAAGCGCTTCCCGTCAGCTATGGGGCTGACGACGCGGGAAGGGCGAC
>MEDT01000026.1 GCA_001724175.1 Cytophagaceae bacterium SCN 52-12
AACGCTATGGCAGTTTTCTTTCTCAGGTCGCCCGCTTCAAACGCATTGTACAGATCGAGGGTGCCCGAGTTGGCGCTTCCGGGACTTCCCCCGCTGGTGATCTCCGTTCCTGAGCCGGCAGGGGCAAAGGCGATCGAAAAATTGCTCCCCTCGCCGAAACCTGCGCCTCCCAGGTACTGGATGTCAAAAATAATTTCCTCGTTATTCTTATTGCCGACATCAAAAACCTTTTCATAGTCGGGCAACAGCTTGTACGCGTTCGAGGTTACCACCTGGTTCAGGACCGGCAGCGCCTGATCAAATTCTCCGTTCGTCATATAAACCTTTCCCAGCAGGCTCAGCGCGGCGCCGCTCGTTGCCCTCCCGTAATTGTTTGAATCGTACTTACCGGGAAGGTTATCCGCAGCAAACACAAGATCGGATCTGATCTGGCTGTAGATATCCTGAACCGGAGCTCTCAGAAAAGTATAGGCTTCTTCCTCGCTTTCAATACTTTTCAGAACCAGGGGAACATCGCCGAAGAACCTCACAAGATTAAAATAAACCAACGCCCTCGTGAACCTGGCCTCTCCCTGGTATTGCCTTTTCAGGCCGGGGTCCATATCGAACTGCTCTATCCTTTCCAGTATCGTATTACACCATGCGATTATGGAATAGGCATTGACCCATTGATTCTGGATCTCGGCCGTAGACGGCAGCCAGTTCAGCTGGTCAAGGGGCCCCTGCGCCAGCGTATACCCGTTTATCTGCGCGTTGTCCGAAGGTATCTCGGCCAGCAGGTAAAAGCTGGAATAATATCCTCTCAAACCGTTGTACATACCGTTTACCGCGGCCGTAAAATCGGAAACGCTTCTGAAATAGCTATCCTGGCGAACTGTGGTAGGAGAATCAATATCTACAAAATCCGAACAGGAAGCAATGAGTCCGCCGAGGACAAGAATTGCAAAGGTCTTCTTTCTCATTGGTACATGTTTAAAAACCGATATTCAAACCAATCATGATACTTCTGTTAACAGGATAAGTCGCCTGATCCGACCCGGGCTGGTAAACCGTTTCGCCGTATTGGCTTGGCTCCGGGTTAAAGCCCGGGTAACCCGTAAAAGTGAACAGGTTTTGCGCGGTCACATACAACCGGGTCGAGTTCAGACGCCACCTCGATTGTATCGCCGCAGGAATAGTATATCCTAAAGTGATGTTCCGCAATCGCAGGTACGAGCCGTTGTATACTGCATAGGAATGCAGGTTGCTGGCGGTACCGAATCCCGATCGCACGGTACCTACCCTTGCGTACTTGACTTCACGATCGGGATTGGCGGGATCGAAATAATTGCCGGCCATTTCCTTCACGGTATTCCATCGGCCTATCCAGAGCTCGGAGTGGCGGCTGGCGCCATTGATGATATGATTTCCGGCAACACCCTGCAAAATGAAGCTGAAATCGAACCCTGAGAAAGAAAAGGTATTCGTAGCGCCGAACAGCAGCCTGGGGAAACCATTGCCAAGCAACGTTCTGTCCCCTTCGTCAATTACGCCGTCTTCATTGACATCCCTGATCTGGTAGTCTCCCACCCCCGATCCGGTCCACTGCGGAAGCGTATTCAGCTGGCTTTCGTTCTTAATGACGCCGTCTATGACGAACCCGTAGAAATTACCCAGCGGATCGCCGACTTTTATCCTGTACACGTCGTTCCACCCGGGTGTCCCGGGAAGGGAGTTCAAAGATTGCCTTCCGCCTAAATCCAATACTTTTGTGACATTAAAGCTGGCATTCAGAGAAGTACTCCATGTCAGCCTGCCTTTCAGGTTATCGGATGACAGATCCAGCTCGAAGCCTGTGTTTTGTAACGAGCCGATGTTTGTCTGGAAAGAGGTGGCATATCCCACTAATGCAGGCAGATCTTTTGCAAACAGCATTCCATGTGTTTTTTTCCGGTACACATCAAAAGTCAGGTGAAGCCGGTCCCGCAAAAACGACGCTTCCAATCCTATATCGACCTGCTTGCTCTTTTCCCAGGTCAGGTCGCGGTTCATGAACCCGGACGGCCGGGCTCCGGGATACCTGATGTCGTTAAAGCTGTAATGACTTGCCGTCATCCCGCTGATCCAGGTAAAATCCCCGATATTCGCATTGCCGGTTTCACCATAGCTGGCCCGCAGCTTTAGTTCGCCGAAGAGCGTCTGACTCTTCATGAAAGGCTCTTCTGAAATTCTCCAGCCTGCCGAATAAGACTGGAATACCCCGAATTTATTATTCGTTCCGAACCTCGATGAGCCATCTGTACGCACGGATGCCGAAAGAAGGTACCTGTCCTTAAGATCATAGTTAATTCTTGCCGCATAGGAAAGGAAGCTGTGAACGCCATACCCGACCGAGCCTGCCTGGTTGGACGATGCCGTCGGGTTACGGACGAGGTCGTTCGTAAAGCTGCCTACCCTACCCGTCGTTGTCGTGCTGGTAGCAGAATATTTCTGCATGGAATACAATAGCATGGCCGACAGGTTGTGCACATTGCCGAAGCTCCTGTCGTAGGTCAGGTTATTTTCCCATACCCAGTCTATATCCCTGCTGTTGGCAGCGCTGCTCGCAATCCCGTTCAGCTGCGGCGACGACAGGTTGGCAAAAGGAGAGACGAGGCTCGCCAGCGTAGAAGGCGTATAGGTCTCTGCAACGCCGGCGCCCAGCAGTGTGCCCCATTGTGTTTTGAGCTTAAGCCCCGCCAGCGGCTTCCATTCCAGGAATAAATTGTTGATCAGCCCGAACCTGGTGGTATAGCGATGCTCCAGCTCTAAAATAGCGAGGGGGTTAAAACCACCGACTTCGGCAAACCCGTACTGTGTATGCGGGAGCACATTATTATGCCCGTAATCTCCGTTGGGAAGCTTCACATCCACTACCGGCGGTACGATCATCGCCAGGTAAATGGGGCTGTATCCCCAGCTTCCGGGGTCGCGGGGTGTGGGCTTTGAATTGAAGGTGGTATAGGAAGGGGCGATATTAACTCCTACGCTCAGCCTGTTGGTCAGGTCTGCATCGATGTTGGTGCGAAGCGACATCACTTTATAGTCGGTCCCTATCATGGTGCCTGTCTGGGTTAGGTAGCTTCCGGATATGGAGAACCGGATTTTTTCAGTCCCGCCCCTGGCGCTTAGTTCTATTTTAGACATAGGCGCTTTCCTGAATATGACGCGCTGCCAGTCCGTATCAGCCAGGTTCCCGGGATGTTGATAGGCATCGGGTATGGGCAGCCCCGAAGCATCCCGGGCGTCCTTTGCATACTTCAGGTACTCGGTCTTGTTCATGACCTCTATCCTGCGCGCTACATCCTGTATACCGGAATAGGCATTGAAATTAAAGCTCAGCTTACCTTTCTGCCCTCTTTTGGTGGTTACAATAATCACTCCGTTCGCAGCCCTTGACCCGTATATGGCGGCGGAAGCGGCATCTTTCAGCACTTCAATAGATTCTATGTCGGCTACATTGATCCTGTTGAATTCCTCGGCGCTTTGTAGCGGATATCCATCCACTACATACAAGGGTGCATTTGAAGCTCCCAATGAGCCGATACCCCTTATCCTGATGGTCGGAGCAGCGCCCGGCACATCTCCTGCTCCGGCCTGTATCTGTACGCCGGCTGCCAGGCCGGTCAGGGCATCGCCCGGCATGGTTACGGGGAGTTTATTGATCTCCTTGCCCGATACCCTGCTGATGGCTGTGGACAGCTTTTTTTTGGATTGCGTTCCATATCCCACCACGACGAGCTCATCCAGGCTCTTCTCATCGACTTCCAGCGAAAGGTCGATCATCACCCTGTTCCCGACTACTACCTCTTTGCTTTTATACCCGACAAATGAAAATACCAGGACGGCGCTTTCGTCGGGTACTTCAATTGAAAAGAGGCCGTCCGGATCCGTTATCACTCCCTGCTGTGTCCCTTTAATTAAAATAGTTACACCAGGCAGCGCTTCTCCTTTCTCGCCGGTAACCCGCCCTTTTATTTCCTGCCTGCTTTCTTTGAAAAAAGCAGGAGGTGTCTCCCGGGAAATGTACTCCGGAAACGTACTAAAAAAAGGTCCGCCCGGATGGCGCACAGCAATGAATGCCATTGCCGGAAAGCAATTCACGAGAACCGCACAAAATACAAAACTACTCAGGGTGGCGCTGCCGGTCCTTTTGGCTGGACTTCTGTATGTAGTCATTTTGTTCATATAGTTAAGATTTAGCTATGCTTACAAAGGTAGATAGCTTGTGACCGGCTAAATATGACGGAATTAACAGAAACTATCCTGTCATTACCCATCCGCTACGGAATGGGGAGCACACTACAGAAAGACACTAGGCGGGTTAATAATCTACACTTTCCAGCAGCCCCTTGAGATAGCCCAACGCGAACAGCCGTCCCATTTCCGCATAGCCCGGGTCCAGGTTATCCTCACCCGCCAGCGTAGGGGTGTGGTCGATGCGCACGGGACCGTCGAAGCCTACTTCCTTATAGGCCCTGACTGCTTCGGGCATATTGGTTTGTCCGTCATCATGAAATGTTTCGGAAAAGCGCTCCGCGGTTCCCCTGACGTCGCGGAAGTGAACGAAAAACAGCTTTTTTTGGCTGCCGAAGTGCCGGATCACCGTCGGGATATCAGCTCCGGCTGCGGCCAGCGTTCCCTGGCAAAGGGTGATGCCGCTGTAGTCGCTGGGTACCAGGTTGATAGCCTTGTCCATCGCTTCCATGCCGGTAATAATACGCGCGATTCCCCGGATGCTTTTAACCGGCGGATCGTCGGGGTGCAAAGCGATCTTCACCCTGCATTCTTCCGCCACCGGAACAATGGCCTCCAGGAAATACTTCAGGTTATCCCATAACCGCTCCCCGGTCACGATGCCCGCATCGGTCAGGGGCGCGCGTCTCATCAGGGAATGGTCGTAGCTGGTTACGAGGGCCCCTCCCCTTGCAGGTGTGGTTGTCGACGTCCTTACCCAATTGAACCCGGCCATGAAATTGTAGCAGAACACCGGAATATCCAGGGCGCCCATATGACGGATCAGCTGCCTGCAACGCTCAATATCTTTATCCCTGTCGCCTGTCCCCAGCTTCATGTCGTGCATCTGCCCGTCCAGCCCGGGCTCTATCACTTCCAGCTGAAGGCCGAAATCCCTGAAGCTTTCTTTAAGGTTGAGTAAGTCCATAAACTCCCAGGATACCCTGCCATCAGCTCCCAGCGGCAGCCGGGACACAGCATGCGTGACACCTCCCTGTTTGGCTATCGACCATAATTTGTGCCGGAACGGCGGAAGAACATCCGAAATCTTCATTGTCATCTGCGTATTGTATTGATTTGTTTACTGCTTCTCCCAAAAGCTGCCTATTTTCTCCAGGCTCAGACCCTTGGTTTCGGGAACGTACTTCCACGAAAACCACAGCCCGAGCGAGCAGATGGCGGCGAACATGAGGTATACCCCCGCCGCAGTATCATACCGCCGGGTAAACCAGTCGGTCAGCACCGGGAAAAGCTGGGCGGTAACAAACGACGCGGCATACAGGAAAAAGCAAACGACGGCCAGCGCTTTCCCTCTTACCCTGTTGGGAAAGATCTCCGACACGATGATCCAGCTCAGCGGGGCCAGACCGATGGTAAAGGCGCCGGCGGAGATCAGCATCGGGATCAGCGAATACAGCGGAGGCCATTCCAGGAGCAGGTTGGCGGCCATCAGCAAATGTCCTGAGATCATGAAGATTACCCCGCCCATCAGCAGGCCGCGCCGTGAGAAACGCCTGATAAAAGGGAAAGCCAGCAGGGTGGTCAGCAGTATCAGCAGGTACACGGGAATCGAGCTGAGAATGGCGCTCGGGCCGAAGCTGATCCCCACTTCCGTCATGATGGTAGGCGCATAAAGCAGGATCATATTTACCCCGTTGACCTGCGAAAACACCATGAGGACGATACCTACAAGCAGCGCGCGCCTGATGCCCGGCCGCAGCAGGTCGGCCAGGGTCCCTTTGTCATCCGCCGAACTGGCCAGCTCCGTACGGATCTCTTCCAGCTCTTCTTCCCCGCGTTTTTTCCCGTTGATCCTGGTAAGCACAGCCAGGGCTTCGCCCGGCCGGTTGCGGGCTGCGAGCCACCTAGGACTTTCGGGCACGAGCGCCAGCCCGGCCATCAGCAGGGCTACAGGTACTGCCTGTGAGCCGAACATCCAGCGCCAGCCCCATCCGTCGAACGAAAAGAAATACCCAGCGATCACCGCAAGATTGATCCCTATAACATTGGAAAGCTGGTTGACGTTGACCAGCACGCCCCTCAGGTGCGGCGGCGACAGCTCAGCAATATAGATAGGAGACGAGATCATGGCCAGTCCGATGCCGATACCGCCCATGAAGCGCCAGACGGCAAAATCCCATATACCCCTTGCGAATGCGGAGCCGAACGTGGAGACCATAAAAAAAAGTGCGGCCAGCATCATCGTTTTCCGCCGGCCCAGGCGTTCGGTGAACCACATACCAAACAGGGGACCGGATACGGAGCCGAGTATAGCGCTGCTCACCGCAAATCCCTTCAGCGCAGGTGAAAGCCCGAAATCCTTTTCCAGGAAAGGCAGCGCGCCGGCAATGATCACCAGGTCGAAGCCGAACATGAAGCCGCCGATAGAGGCGATCAGAACAATCAGGTACGTATATACTTTATTTCCTTGATCTTTATTACCGGGTCGCATAGCATCGATTTATTATTGCCGATGTGTAAAAGTACCGGGAAAAACGACGGCGATCTACGCCCGTATTACCTCAAAGTATCGTCTGTTTATCCTGTTTTGCCTCAGCAGCCGTGCCTGGGTACTTCGTTCCGGAAGCGGAAAGGGCTTTTGCCCATGTGATCTTTGAATACCTTGCAGAAATGGGAATCTGAGTTGTAGCCGCACAGATAGGCTACGTCCGAAACCGAATGATCCGATCCGATCAGGAGCTTGCAGGCCCGGTTGATCCGGATCTCTTCCAGGTATTGGGAAAACTTCTTGCGGGTACGCGATTTGAAGAAACGACAGAAGGAGGGCTTTGTCATACACGCGATTTCAGCCACTTCGTCGAGCGTAATCTGGCGCTGGAGGTGATCATCCAGGAACCTCAGGACCTGTATCAGACGATCGGGATACGCGTCGTTATCCTCTGCCGCATCATGTTCCATGATCAGCCTCTTTTCAGCAGAACGGGAGATGATGTTCATCACCTGCAGGAGCCCCATTACTTTTTCAAAGCCCGTTCTGGACGACAGCCTGACCAGCCTATCTGCAATGAGGCTCCTGGTTTTGCCGTATATATTGATCCCTTTCGAGGCCTGCTTCATCATTTCTTTCATCTCATCCATTTCCCCGGCCATCTCAAACATCCCTTCGAATACGACGGGATTGATATAAACGGTAATCACCCTGGATTTCAGCCTGGAGTCCTTTTCAAAGTAGACAGGATCGCTTAGCCAGACATGGGGCACGTTAGAGCCGATGAACACCATATCTCCCGATTGAAAATCGGCGACCTCATTGCCTATGATACGCTTGCCGTGGCCTTCCAGGATCAGCGTCAGCTGGAGCTCGGGATGCTTGTGATAAGCCGGCCTGGCATGATACGGCGAGGATAAGTAAGCGTCTTCCCGCATATCCAGGTATAAAGGATTTTTGATAAACGGCGTGATTTCAGTTTCAATGACCCTCACTGTGATGCTAAGTTTAAACCAAAAATCTTGTATACGAAGCTTAACAAAGATAAAGGATATCGTGGCAGCCCGCTATTGAAGTTTTAACAAAAAGTATAACTGTATTAACATTACTTCGGACCCTGTATAAAAAAAGGGGCAATCCGGCGACAATTTTTGTCGATTGCGATTTTATTAAGGCCTGGTGAAAATGTTAAAAAATGGGACATTGCAAAAAATACAATGTCCCGCACTTTTAAAAGGTTTAAGGGTTGCGCTTGTAAAAATTATTGGCTTACGGCAGGCAGAAAATGGTCCGGCCCGCTCCTGCATCCCGGTTGATCACTCCGGAACCGGTGACACTCACAATATGATAAACTAACTTTGCCGGCCGGGATACTCAAAAAATCTGCGGCAACGTTGCCGGAAAACAAGCGCGGTAACCTTATTTTAATAATCTTTATATCCCTGATCAACGTCTTTTGAAAATGCAGCATATGAGAAAAAAGAAGAAGCCGGCTACGATAAAAGATATAGCCAGGGCATTGAACATTTCCGTATCGACCGTATCGAGGGCTATCCGCGACACCTACGACGTGGGCCAGGAAACCAGGCTGAAGGTGCTGGAAATGGCGCAGACTCTTAATTACCGACCGAACCTTAACGCGACCGGCCTGGTTAAAAGCAGCACCCGGAAGCTGGGCGTCATCATCCCCGCCATCACCAACTATTATTTTTCTACGGTTATCACCGGTATGAAAGATGTCGCAAAGGAAAATGACTTTAAC
>MEDT01000027.1 GCA_001724175.1 Cytophagaceae bacterium SCN 52-12
GGGTACTACTTCTTCTTCCTCTGAATCGTGGTGCAATCCGGCCTGCATGTCGTTAGCGGCAGCATAGGCATTCTCATTTGGCTGTGCTGGAATTACTTCTTCTGTCGGTGCTCTCCCACCATTACCGGTCCAGAAACTCTTAAGCTCCTGACGATAAAACCGGTAGATGACCCAACCATAATAACCCACTATCATAGGGGCGGCTACCTTCAGATACCCGCTCCACAATTCAGTTGTATCCATCTCTTCATCGTTTTACTTTCGACTTGTGTTTGCAAAGTAAGAGGATGGTATTACGCACAGAAAGTGCAAAAAAAGTTGCCCCCTTACAGCACTTCAAGCGTAAGCTTTTTAAGAGATCGAGAATCAATCTTTACGCCTGAAAAAAATCGTAAAATCCTGGCTGAGCAAGGGAAAAGCCGCGCCGTTAGCATCTATTAAGGGTTGATAAAGAGGTCTTTGCGATTTTGTTTAAAAGCAAAACGCCTGAAAAATGATCGAAAGCGCCAAGTTCTATGCCTAAAACAGGGCAAATCACAGAAGTTTGTTGCGGCACTTGCTATACGTCACACGGCGTATATAGCCCTATAAAGCAATTAGCGCTGGGCTCATCGGCTCAAAAGAAGAATTGCCGCGCCCTTTGTCGTTAGTGAAAGCTAAATTATATGGAAGAGGTTAAACGGGAAAGTCAACTTTTTCCTCGCAGCTCTCTTAACTCTTTTAATACTGAGTTCATGAATTCCTGCATGTCGGTCTGAGGCTCGGGCACATCGCTGCTCATATAGCTGTAAAACTTCCACAATTCCAACACTTCACCCGCTTCCACGTAGTAAGGTGTATAAAGCCTGTTCCATGATTTCAGCAGGAAACGGTTGCCTTCGGAAGGAGTTACCAGCTTAAAAACAAAATCCTGCTCTCCTTTCAATATCACTATGCAAGGCGTATCGGCCTTGATCGTTGTCCAGTCTTCTATATATTGCCCGATCACGTCCGAACCTTCCGGAATGGGCAACATAGAATCGCCCGTCGTGGGAAACATTCGGAAGGTGCCGGTTTTGGGCAGGTTGGGCATGGTAAACCCGGGTAGTTCCGCTAAATATTCCGGGTCGGCATAGCCGCTGCGATAGCCGGCTTTGGCTTTAACCGGCACATATTCAATATTTTCTTTATTGCTTTTATCTACCGTAATAGCTAATACCCTCAGATTGCTACCGGTCATGTATACATCGTTACCGGCCTGTAAATCTCTTAGCTTAAGTTCTCCCAGACGCGATAAATCCACCTTTAGTACGGTGTCCACACTAATCCGGAAAAATTCTGATACCCTTAACAAATCCTCCGGCGTAGGTTTTTGCCGCCCATGTTCCAGTGCATTGACCTTAACACGTGAAATATCAAGATGTTTTGCGGCATCCTCCTGGCTTAGCCCTTTCCGGGTACGAAGGAATTTGAGATTGCCCGGAAAAAATACTTTTGGCGCTTTCATTTTCGTTTGATATAATTGCTATCAATACTTTGATATAATTTGTATCAAATGTAGTAAATCTTTCGACAAATGAAAAGTGAGCTTGTAGAAAGGCTGAAAAAGGAGATTCTGGCAATGGAGGGGTTTTGCACGCCGACCGTGAACTCGAAAGTCCATTTTGGTATAAAGACGCTGGAAAAGGCGTTCCCCAACCACGTATTCCCAACCGGCGCTATTCACGAAATGATGTGTGCTACACCCGAGGATGCGGCGGTATCGTCGGGGTTTGCAGCTGCCCTGGCAGGCAGGATTATGAATGACGGAGGCATGTGCCTGTGGTTGGGCCAGGAGATATCCCCGCCTGCTTTGCGGTTTTTCGGCATTGCGCCTGAAAAGGTCCTTTTTGTACCTCCCGTAGAAAAACAAGCACTCTGGATGATTGAGGAGGCGCTTAAATGTAGGAGCCTGAAGGTTGTAATTGGTGAAATAAAGGAGCTCAACTTAACAGAGTCCCGGCGGCTTCAGCTTGCTGTGGAGGAGAGCCGCGTAACCGGCTTTTTTTTAAGACATAATCCGCGCAGCCTTTCCAATACGGCGGCGGTAGCCCGGTGGCGGGTCACAGCGTTACCCAGCACAGAGACCGGCATACCCGGCATCGGTTATTATAGTTGGAAAGTGGAGCTTCTGAAGGTCAGGAACGGCATACCCGGCTGCTGGCACATTGCCTGGGCTCCTACAGGTTTTGCAGAGCAGGCCGCACCGGTAACGCATCCATCTAAAGCCGTTCACCATATTAAAACTGCTTAAGCGATGGTGTCCCGTTTTGTTTCGATTTGGTTTCGCTACCTGGAAGCAGATCACCTGCTGATCCGGGAGCCTGAATTAAAAGATAAGGTTTTCGTACTGGCCGGTCCCGACCGTGGCCGGATGGTGATCAGGGAGGTCAATGATAAGGCAGAGGCGCAGGGGATTTTTCCCGGCACTGTAGTAGCCGATGCCAAGGCCGTTATGCCTTCGCTCCTGATCTCTGATCAGGAGCCGGGACAGGTATTGGAAATCCTTAACGAGCTGGCCGAATGGTGTATCCGGTATACACCCGTTGTGGCAGTCGATCCACCGGACGGCCTTATACTGGATGCTACCGGCTGTGCCCACTTGTGGGGAGGCGAGCATGCCTACTTGAAGGATATCGGACAGAAGCTGAAAGCCAAAGGGTATCATATTCGTGCGGCAATAGCCGGGACTGTCGGCGTTGCCTGGGCAGTGGCCCGTTACGGCCAGGTAACGCCGCTGATCGCCTCCGGTGAAGAAGCCTATGCCATAGCTCCGCTTCCGCCTGCGGCGTTGCGGCTGGAGCCTCCCGTGCTGGAAAAGATGCAAAAGGTTGGCTTTTCCCGGATCAGTCATTTTCTGGGCATACCCGCTTCTGTGCTGCGAAGGCGTTTTGGCCAGCCGTGCGTTACCCGCCTGCGCCAGGCATTAGGTAACGCTTATGAACACATAGAACCTGTCCGGCCCGTGGAGCCCTACCAGGAGCGCCTTCCCTGCGTGGAGCCGGTAAGAACCCGGACCGCTATTGAAATTGCCCTTAAGACACTGCTGGAAATGCTATGTATCCGCCTGGCCCGTGAAAATAACGGGTTAAGGAAGGCGATATTTCAGGCTTACCGGATGGACGGAAAAATCGAAGAGGTGTCAATCGGCACGTATGCACCTTCCTGTAACGTCAACCATTTGTTCCGGCTGCTTTCACTAAAAATCAGTAATATCCGGCCTGCGTTGGGAATCGAACTGTTTGTACTTACTGCTCCGCAAGTGGAAGAAGCAGGCCGGCAGCAGGAAGCCTTATGGAGCTATACCGGCGACAACGACCTGACCGAAATTGCGGAGCTGTTGGATCGGCTTAATGAGCGGGCAGGCAACAATATTGTAAAACGCTACCTGGCTGATGAGCATTACTGGCCGGAACGCGCCTATAAACCGGTCGCCTCACTTACCGAAAAGCCTGTTACTACCTGGCCGGTAACCCGCCCAAGACCTATACGCCTCCTGCCGGTACCGAAACAGATACAGGTTTCCGCCCCCATACCGGATTATCCTCCCATGCTTTTCCGGTATAAGGAAAAGGTGTACAAAATAGTGAAGGCTGACGGACCGGAAAGAATCGAGCAGGAATGGTGGCTTCAGCACGGCCTACACCGGGATTACTACATTGTTGAAGATGAAAAAGGAAGCCGGTACTGGATTTTCCGGCTGGGACATTACCAACAGACCGGTAGCCCGGAATGGTACCTGCATGGTTTTTTTGCTTAAACTTTTGCACTTATGAATTATACCGAACTTCAGGTAACCAGCAATTTTACTTTTCTTCGTGGCGCATCTCATCCCGGAGAATTGATTGACCAGGCTTTAGCATTGGGCTATTCGTCCATTGCGATCACAGACCGCAATACCCTGGCAGGTATTGTCAGGGCACACATTGCTGCAAGGGGAAAAGCGATAAGGCTGATACCGGCATGCAGGCTTGATTTGATGGACGGGCCTTCGCTACTGGCCTACCCTACCGACAAAGCGGCTTATAGCAGGTTGTCGGCGCTTTTATCTTTAGGCAACCTTCGTACCGAAAAAGGGAAGTGCGAACTTTTCAGGGAAGATGTCTACGGGCACAAAGCGGGTATGAAATTCATTGTTGTTCCCCCGGCAGACCTTAACCAGGAGTTTGACTTTGACACTTCATTTAAAAATGTACTTGCGCAGTATCGGGAAGCATTCGGCGATGCGCTCTACCTGGGGGCCGCCCGAACCTATACCGGGGATGATTTCAAAAAGTTGTTTCGCCTCTCGGAGCTGTCGTCCAGGTTTGGCGTTCCGATGGTGGCCTGTAACGACGTACACTACCATGTCCCCGACCGCAGACAGCTACAGGACATCCTTACCTGTATTCGGGAAAAATGCACGATCTATAATGCAGGTTATCGCCTGCATGCCAATGCGGAACGGTACTTGAAACCGCCCGAAGAAATGATGAGGCTTTTCCGGCAGTACCCGGGAGCGATCGAATGCACGCAGGAGATCGGGGAAGCCTGCCGGTTCTCGCTCGACGACCTGGAGTATGTCTATCCCCAGGAACTGACTACCGAGGGGCGGACACCACAAGAAGAGCTGACAATGCTCGCCTGGCAGGGCGCACGGGAACTATATCCAAAGGGGGTTCCCGAAAAAATCAGGGACGCCATTAACGAAGAGCTGGAATTCATCGAAAGGAGAAATTATGCAGCTTATTTCCTGACTGTCTCTGACCTGGTACGTTTTGCACGTAGCCAAAACATCCTCTGTCAGGGGCGCGGCTCTGCCGCCAACTCCGTTATATGTTATTGTTTGGGCATCACCGCTGTTAATCCGTCAAAGTTCAAATTGCTGTTTGCACGCTTCATGTCCGACGCCCGCAATGAGCCGCCGGATATTGATGTAGATTTTGAGCATGAACGCAGGGAGGAAGTGATGCAGTATGTATACCAGAAGTATGGCCGGGATCGAGCCGCCATCGTAGCTACTGTAACCCAGCTTCATTACAAGGGCGCTGTCAGGGATGTGGCAAAAGCAATGGGCCTTTCGCAGGATGCCGTAGACCGTCTGGCAAAAGCAGGCTATGAGTTTACCGAAGACTGGCATTCCGGAGAGATAATCACCTCGGACGGTTTTGACGCAAAAGACGCGCATCTGACTAAGGTACTGGAACTGACCAGCCAGTACTTAGGGTTTCCCCGGCAGTTGGGCCAGCATACCGGCGGTTTTGTCATTACCGAGGGCAAGCTGTCCGGCCTGTGCCCGATCCTCAACGCACGTATGGAAGACCGTACCTGTATTGAGTGGGACAAAGACGATATAGAGGCGTTGGGGTTTATGAAAGTGGATGTATTGGCGCTGGGGATGCTGACTTGTGTTCGCAAGGCATTCAACCTGGTTAAGCAGCATTATGGCCGTGACCTTACGCTTGCCAATGTGCCGCAGGATGATCCTCTGGTATACGAAATGATAAGCCATGCCGATACCATTGGCGTATTCCAGATCGAAAGCCGGGCGCAGATGTCGATGCTGCCCAGGCTCAGGCCGCAATGCTTTTATGACCTGGTGATCGAAGTAGCGATTGTGCGTCCCGGGCCTATTCAGGGCGATATGGTACATCCGTATTTACGCAGACGGAACGGGGAGGAACCCATCGAATACCCCTCCAAAGAACTGGAAGAGATCTTGGGACGTACCAAAGGCGTTCCACTTTTCCAGGAGCAGGCTATGGAAATAGCCATTGTGGCAGCAGGATTCACGCCGGCCGAAGCCGATGGGCTCCGCCGGAGTATGGCTACTTTTAAGGCAAAAGGCAAGGTGAGTGATTGGCAGCGGAAATTGGTAGGCGGCATGGTTGCCAGAGGTTATAAAGAAGATTTTGCCCAACGCGTGTTCAAACAATTGGAAGGCTTCGGCTCCTATGGCTTTCCGGAAAGCCACGCCGCCAGCTTCGCGGTATTGGTCTATATTTCGTGCTGGTTGAAATATTACTACCCGGATGTCTTTGCTGCGGCACTGCTTAACAGCATGCCAATGGGTTTTTATCAGCCCGCGCAGATCGTCTCCGATGCAGAAAAACATGGTGTTGTTGTTCTCCCCGTTGATATAAATAGTTCTTACTGGAATAACATGCTCGAAGAAAAGCAGGGAAAATACTGCGCATTGCGGCTCGGCTTCCGCCAGGTAAAGGGTTTGTCGGAGGAAACAATGGAGTTGCTTGCTACAGCGCGGACAAAACCTTACACGCGCGTACACCAGCTGCGCGATGCCGGTGTGTCACAGGACCAGATCGAAAAGCTTGCAGATGCAGACGCCTTCCGGTCTATTGGCCTGGATCGCAGGCAGGCTATGTGGGAGGCCGCCGCCCTGGCAGACCGCCCTTTAGGTTTATTTACCGGTCATGCCTCGGCTTCCGATTTTGAAGAGAAGGTTACATTGCCCGACATGTCGCAGGCCGAGCATGTTCTTCAGGATTATGCTTCTATGAGTCTTTCCGTCAAAGCACATCCTGTCAGTTTTATTAGAGAAGCGCTTTCTGAAAACTATGTAACTGCGGCAAAAGACTTAGGCAATTACAACGACGGCGCTATGTTGCGTGTATCCGGCCTGGTGCTGGTACGTCAACGTCCCGGTACGGCCTCCGGCATCTGCTTTATAACCCTGGAAGACGAGACAGGCATTGTAAATATAGTTGTATTTAAGAAGTATTTTGACGCTTTCAAAAAGGAAATCCTGCAAAGCCGCCTGTTGATGGTAGAAGGGAAGCTTCAACGGGAAGGTGAAGTCACCCACATCGTACTACGCCGCTGCTGGAACCAGAACCGACTGCTAACAGCTCTTAATGTTGCTTATATTGATGAGCCTTCCGGACAGTCGTCCGCTCGGGCCAAACCTCAAAAGCCGGAAGCCGCCAGAGTAGTGCAAGGCGAGATTTTCCCATCTGGAAGGAACTTTCGCTAATCTCTTACCGAAGGAATTCTATTATACTCACTCCGACTACTCCGGCCAATCAAAGTCATTTCCTGTAAATCTGTCAAACCTGTAGCCGGGATACCGTTTTCGTATTCATTCTGGCACAAAGTTCTGCAGTAGGCTCGGGGGCGCCTCAAAAACTTCCGGCATAAACACGTTTCGGCCCGCAGGGCTATCCTTTATTCCGTTGCTTTTTGGGCTTGCTCGCCTTCTGCCGATGGCTGCACCATAATTAATTCTTTCACTCAAAGCAATGTCAATTATGGAAACCAACCTTATGCAAGTGGCGGAAATACAGGTTATCTACAGCGCCAAAATAGCGCCCTCTCAGCGCCCTCAAATTCGATCTTCCCAAGAGGCCTATACCCTATTCCTCCAAAACTGGGATCAAAATCGCATCGGCCTGATCGAGCAGTTCAAAGTTGCATTTCTGAACCGCTCAAATAGAGTATTGGGACTATTTAAAGCTTCATCAGGCGGTATGATCGGTACTGTTGTCGATGTCAGGTTGGTTATGGCAGTTGCTTTGAAAGCTGCCGCAACCAGTATTATCCTCTGCCACAATCATCCCTCCTATATTGTTAAACCAAGCCAGGCTGATATCCAGCTGACCAAGCAATTAAGGGAGGCTGGAAAATTTTTAGAGATTCCAGTCCTTGATCATCTGATTATCTGTCCAGAATACTACTATTCCTTTGCAGATGAAGGCATAATATAATCTTCTCTAAAAAGGGGATCATAATAACATCCCCTTTTATATACGCCTGTATAACAGATCTCCAATCGGTATCTGTAAGCGTACCCCACCTGCATACAAAGCGCCTTTCCAAAACGTGGATGAATATATATTTCCAGCCATAGCTGCTAGCAAATTTGATCTTGAAATCAACTCTCAAAAATTCCCTCGCTTCAGCGGAATCTTTTTCCACTCTCAAAAATATCAATAGATTAGTGATTACGATTCTAATATTTTTCGCTTATTTGAAAGTCGTTCAAGCTAAAGCTGAACAAATCTCATGTTTTCATTTTTATCCCTTATCACGCAATGGCAAAAACTGTATCTATCTCCGAAAAACTGCAAGGGCGCATTTCAGATCTGGAATCCAATGTCGCCGCGCTTCAACAAGAGCTTGAGGCTGCAAAACAGAATCTTCTCAACTACAATGCGCACAAACAAGTTATTGAATCCATTTTGAACCTGCAAACCAGCAATGGGCCAGCCAAACCAAAAAGGAAATATACCAAACGAGCAAAAGAGTAATGAACACTACTCAGCTCGCGGGGCGGAGGAGCGGTAAAAGCAGGTGAAGTCTATATGGCTAATACTGAAGGCAATGCCATTCAATTAAGCCATTTAAAAGGAGTTAAATATCTTCCATGGTCGTGTCCCTG
>MEDT01000028.1 GCA_001724175.1 Cytophagaceae bacterium SCN 52-12
CCTCATAGTCCAGGCCTGCGTGACCGATGGCCTCCGCTGAGGTAGGATGTTGCTCGACGATCGTGCCGAGGCCATGCCAGGGCATTTCCTGTACGGAGAAAAAAGAATACTTGCCCGTCAGGGGATTGAAATTCAGGTTATGTGCCATGATTTGAATTGTTTAAATTGAGAAATGAATTAATCAGAACGGCAGATCGCTTTTACCAGCTGCTGCAGGTGTGACAACGATAGCAGCCAAGGGCTGGCCGCCGGGTGCGGAGGGCCTTGCATGCACTTTGATATTGTTCACGTGAAGGGTAAGTACCCCGACAAGGCTGCCGTTTTTGCCTACATACGCGTCCACTCCGATACGGCCGTAAAGTTCGACAAGTGTGCCTTTGACCAGCCGCGGGGCAATGGCCGGGCTGATCCAATAGGCGCAGTTGACATAAGTAGTAACTTCAACGCTCTCACCTCCCTTCGGGCGATAATAATCATTGATGGCCACCCGGAAGTTGACTACCTGTTTGCCTGATTTTGTTTCGGCGACCTTCGCATCCGAAACCAGGCGAGCGACGATTTCCATAGCTGTAATGGTTTAAGGTGAAAAAACAGTTTTCGTTCTTCCCTTTCCCTCATCTGACTACCAAAAAACACAATTTTTTTGGCCTAAAAGACAAGAAAAAAAAGAAAGCTATGGTTACAGTGGCCCCCTTTTCTGAGCCAAATGGAACGCGGAATAAGTCCCGAAGGGGGGGGCCGCCAGCATTTTGGGAAAGCTAAAGGAACGACAAGGCGGCCCCATTATGCCGAACCATTTGGCAGCTTTCGGGCAGTCTCAAACGGGGCCACTACCTTTGCTGCGCTTTTGTCTTGTCCAGGTCAAAAAAATCAAGACGTCCTGTACAGGACCAGCATAGATTTGTCGGTTATTTTTTTAAAGGATCAAAACAGGGTATAGAGAGGTGTAGTGTACGGATTCAACGAAGAGAAGCAGATGATCAGGCTCTGAGAGGGATCAAATAAGCCAGACGAGCCTGTCGAAATCAAGCCCGCCCAGGGACCTTATCAGCGCTGACCCGGCTACCGGGATATCTTCAATCGAAGGCCGGGCTTTAAGCTGTGTGGCAGTCAACCGGAGAAGATGCTGGTAGCAATGCCTGGCTGTATCCTTGTAAATCAGGTGTCCCGTAATGCGATGGACGCGGTCGAAGAGCAAGGCCATGCCAGAAGCGCCGCTGGTGATGCCCATATTAGGGAAAGCTGAGGTTTCAAGGCATGTTTGGGCGCATTGTTTGATAATTGCTTCCCCCAGTGCGCTCCATTCAGGGGCCGAAAAAACCATCCCAGCCCTGAGGAGCGCATATCCTGTGCCAAGGAGTCCCTCATGAAACGATAAGCTCAAGGTATAGCCACGGGTCAATTTCAGGCAGCTATTGATATAGGTAACAGCCATTTCCATCGTCGGCAGGATACTGGCCGGATCAACAAGCGTGGATTCAGCAACGGCAGTCAACAGCAAGACGACGGAAGCCTGCCCATTGGCCAGGGTCAGATCGGCTGTGGTGGCCGGGCGTTTTGGAATTACCGGCCAGTAATGCCCCAGGGGGTTTTTGATAGCGAGCCTGTCCAATGTTTCAGCCAACTCTAAGACGGTCTTTGAAAAAGCCTGGGGGTTGTGGCGGGCGCGGTGCAGGAAATAAAGGCCATAGCCCACCGCCCCCTGTCGAAAGCCCGCAATGGTGCCCTGGCTGATGGCGTGGTCCATGCCATCCTTTAGGAAATCGTCTACGTCGGCCAGGAAATGTCCCGGGTCAACGTCCAGGGCGCCGGCTTCGGTCAAAAAATGCACGACGGATCCTAGGTCCGAGAAATCTTTTGGACACACAATCGAGGGATCCGTATCGACAAGTGAGCAGGCCTTGTCAAACAGGTCTGATGATTTTTCAAGCCAGGCGCTTCGGCCGGTATGACTGCCGTAGAGGCACATAAAAACAGACTGGCCCAGGCAACCGCTACCCAGCCCGAAGCGGCCGCGCAACTGTTGATTCTGAAGGATTGCCTGACAGATGTTTTCAATATTCTTTTCCGGGTCAGCGCCCGGATGATAGGAAGTTTTCATCGTGGAACGAGTTTTAGCAAAAAACGCAAATGTTTCTTTATCGAAGGGATAATGTCAAATTTTTGATACCAACGCAGCCTAAAGCAAGACGAAAACAGGTTCGTCGCAAAAACCGGCCTGTTGGTATATTTTCACAGGTGCTAGTATATAAAATTCTTCTGGGACGCCAGGGATGCCGAAAATTTGCTGCAGTTGATTTTCAAGAAGCCTTACCCCTGACGCCATGTCCCTTCAACCCCTTGCCTTTTTTATGCTGCGAAGGCCTTTGCAGCCCATTCAATGGCTATTGGATTTCCACCGGATACCAAGTCTGGGGGAGCAGGACGCAAAGCTTATCGAGTTGTTTTCCCAACCACTGCTTTCTGAAGCCGTTTTTATCGCATCGCCTGCCCTTTTCAGATCTTTTGAGCAACTTAAAGGCGGGGGATTGGATGAAAAAAACACCCGGAAGATATTGCAATCGCTATATCGCTACCTGGTCCGGTTGTGCACACGGGCCACGCCATACGGCCTTTTTGCGGGTGTGGCGGCAGGGCAATTGTCCGTAGAAAGCAGCATAAGTTTTCACCAGACCGCTGCATTTACCCGGGTTATGCGGGTTGATCGCGGAGCTCTTGAAAGCCTGATCCGGCTGCTGGAGGAAAAGCCGGGGATACGAAAACAATTGTTATATGGGTGGAATTCAAGCCTGGAGCTGCGGGGCGGCCTGTATCGCTATCACGAAAGGAAGCAAACGGCATCCGGCCGGGTTCATACGTTGACGGCGGTAGGACCCTCTCCGGTAGTAACAAAAGCGTTGGAATTGAGCCGGAATGGGGTTACTGCCCCGGCGCTGGCGCAGCAATTAGCCGGCCAAATGCCTCTTTCCGGGGCCAAAGCCCTGGTCAGTGAATTGATTGAGGCAAAATTGCTCACAAGCGAGCTGGAGCAGACAGTTACGGGCGAGGATGCTTACGAATGGATTCACAAGAGAGTGGATGTGCTGAAAGGTGCCAGAGCAGAGAAACTGCTATTCCGGCAACTGGGCAAATTACTAAAGGGTACAAAGACCCCTTTCAGCAGTTGCCTGAAAGTAGTTGAGAAGCTGGAGGGATATTTAAACGGGCAGGAAAATAGCGCTGTCAGAACAGACATCGTCTATCAGGGCGAGTTTAAACTGAGCAGCAAGTGGGTGAACGTACTGGCAAAAGAATTTGAAATGGTAATGCCTCTGCTTGAAGTCAGGCGGGATGAGGAATTTGTCAGGTTTCGGAATGCATTCAGGGACAGATTCGAGGGCAGAGAGGTGCCGCTTACTGAAGCTCTTGACAGCGTCGACGGGATAGGGTATGCCGATGCCCGGCCCGGGCTATGCGAGCATCTGCCGCTTCTGGAAGATTTGTCGTTTCCCGGCAATCCTCAGGAGCTTTCATACCAGGAGGCGACTGGAAGGCTAAAGGAAAACCTGGTAGAGAGGGCTTTGCTTGAAAACAGCCAGGTGGTAAAGTTGACTGAAGGCGACCTGAAAGGAATCGGTACCGCCGGGGGGCCGGGAAGTGAGGGGCTCTATTGGCTGGGCAGTTTTCTGGCCCGCTCAGCCGGGGATCTCGATCGGGGAGACTTCCTGTTTCTTGCCAGGTCCATAGGCGGACCGTCAGGACTGGAGCTATTGGGCAGGTTTTGTCAGTCCGATCCTGCATTGGGCCGATACGTTCAGCAGGCTGCCGCTGAATTTGAAGCGCAAAGCCGCGATGTGATTTACGCTGAAATTGCCCACCTACCCGATCCTCGTTTAGGCAATGTGTTGCAGCGTCCACATCTGAGCACGTATGAGATCGTGTATCTGTGCGGGAGTAAGCTGCCGGTGGAAAATCGTATTTACCTTTCGGACCTGATGGTCTCGGTTAAGGGTAACCAGGTGGTGCTGCGCAGCAAGCGGCTGGGCAAGCGGGTTATCCCTCGCCTTACAACTGCGCATAACTTTACAACGGGCCTTCCGGTTTACAGGTTCCTATGCGATGTGGCCGGACAGGGAACGGTTTACAACTGGCACTGGGGGCATTTGTCGACCAGGACTTTTCTGCCGCGGGTACAGTACGGGCATTGGATCCTCTCACGGGCGCGTTGGATGATCCATAAAGACCGCTTCCCGATGCTATTTGATGAATCGCTGGACTTTGAAGCCGAGTGGAATAAAATTCGGAACAAGCTAGCAATTCCCGGACTTGTGCAAATAGCCGATGGAGACCGGGAACTGCTTATTGACAGCCGGTGCAGCCGGTCGCTGGAAGAATTGCGACGGCATCTAGGGAGGGAAGAGATGATCAGGCTGGTTGAGTTTCCCCTTGAGGTGACAGGGTTCTTGGACGGATACGTCAACGAGGTGGTACTTCCGGTCCGGAACGGTTACAAGCCTGTAGGCTACCATGATCGTTTCGCATCGGCGGCAGACTGCCCGGAGCCGCCGCGCGGGTTTCCGCCGTGCAGCGAGTGGACATACGTCAAAGTTTATTGCGGCCCGCAAACTGCGGATGCCTTGCTGGCCGATCGCATCGGGCCGCTGCTTAACGGGCTATCAGGAAACGGAAAAATTGAAAAGTGGTTCTTTGTGCGATATGCAGATCCGGACCCGCACCTGAGAATACGATATAAAAGCGGGCAGGGCTGTTTACTGGCTAAGGAGCTGGGTCTGCTTTTTGAAAGCGGGCAGCTTCAGAGAATCCAGTATGATACGTATAGCCGCGAGCTGGAAAGATATACGGGGTTGGATTACGAAACGACAGAATCTGTCTTTCATGCGGACAGTGAGGCAGTAATTGAATTGCTGAGATCTATGGATTCTGCGGATGAGCGATGGCTGGCTGGCCTTGTAGGAGCGGACCGATTGATGAACGATCTGGGCATGGACCTGGACCTAAAGACGGCACTGGTGGAGGATTCTTTCGGACGCCTTTTTAAGGAGGTAGAGGGAGGGACAAGCCTAAAAGTGCAATTGGATGCTAAGTACCGTGGTGATCGCAAGCTGATTGAAGCTTGCCTGGATGAAAAAAGCCGTGCCTGGCAGCAGGCGTTCAGGCGAAGGTCGAGAGCTCTTGAAACGTACCTGAAAGCAAAAAGGCACCTGATCCGGGTTGAGGTAGCCGCTTCTTATGTGCATATGTTTTTTAACCGGTTGCTGATTTCCCAACCGCGGAATCAGGAGATGATTTTATATTATTACATGAAAAAATATTACCATTCAATTCGAAAACAATATACAAGGCCCTGCAATTGATTGTACAACTCCTGCCTTGCAAACAATTTGCTTTTCTCGTATTTTAGGATATCGGTAGGTTTTACAGTGGGCCGTATTCGTTCCTCCTTTTTTGGTCGATCGAATTAAAAAAAGTGGAGAAAATGAAAAAGGAGTCTACCTTATCCCTCCGGTGTCTTATCGTTGATGACGAATTGAAGGCACAAAAAGTTCTGGCTCGGTTGGTGGCCGAAACCACCTGGCTTGAATTGCTGGCATGTTGCTCAGATGTGGGGCAAGCATTGGAATTGATTGTCACTAAAAGGCCGCACATCATTTTTCTCGACGTGGAAATGCCGGGCTTATCCGGGCTGGATTTACTGAAGGCCCTGCCTTTGCCCAGACCTCACGTTATCCTGGTCACTGCGTTCAGAGAGTATGCGCTGGACGCTTTTGAGTACGATGTCACGGATTTCCTGCTCAAACCCGTGTCCAGAGAACAGTTCCTGAAGAAGATATTAAAGATCACAATCAGGGATCACGAGCAATTTTATTTCCCGGAAGCGCGTGACAGGAGTACGGAGTACCAGAACGCCCCTGGCGATCATAACGCCAGCTACTTACCGGCAGGCGGTCTTCAAAGCCAGGGGTTTGCCTGGCTAAGGTCCAACGGGAAGTTTCACAGGGTACCTCATAAGCATATTTCGGCTGTCCAGGCGCTGAAAGATTACGTAAAAATCTTTGCCAAGGAAGGCATGTTGGTGGTAAGGGAAAACATCAGCGTGATGGAAAGGCGTCTTCCAGACTCGGATTTTATAAGGATCCACCGGTCTTATATTATCAACCGTCACCACATTAAAACCATCGAAGGGAATATGGTTACAATGACTGATGATAAGAGGTACCAAATCGCCGATAGCCAGAGACGTGACATCATTTTGAAATTGCTTACGCGGGAGCAGCCATGAATAAGCTAAGAAAAAACCTGAACACGTTTCGCTGGTTGCTTTTCCCGGAGAGTCCCCGGCATAAACTCCTGGTCCATATCCTGTTCTGGGCTTTTTTTGTTGCGAGTCACCTACTCTTTTTTGTGCCGACTTTTTCCAGGCAGCTTGCCGCCGGCCAGGACGTATGGGCCTTTATAGCCTATTACATGCGATACATCCCCTTGTACTACTTTCTGATTTATGTCTATAAGCGGCTCAGTGGCCTAATTGGCGGCCCAGGTATATGGGCCATCATCGTGATCATAGCGATGCTGTCGATGCATGCGATAACCATGCTGCTTTATTATGGGTATGATCTGGTATGGGGCTTGAAAAATTTGCCGCCGATTTTTCAGAATATTGGTGACAAGTATCTGAAAACCTGGGCTGAAAAACAGCGCAACGGGTGGTCGGTTTTCATATACGATGCGATTGATCTGCAACTTTTGGTGCTGCCGGTTAGCATCAAGGTGATCAAATACGGCTTTGCTCAAGGAATTGAAGAGCTTCGTTGGCAGGAAGAAAAAGCTTCGACCGAGCTTCGCGCGCTTCGATCCCGGCTTACCCCTCATTTTATCTTCAACGTGCTCAATTCGACAGCCGCAGAGCTGGGCCCTTTTCCGCTTGCATCGTCTTACCTCCATCAGGCTGCAGACCTGATCCGCTTCACCTTATATGATGCGGATCAGGATTTCATTGCGCTGGAAAGGGAGTATCACTATGTCAGGCAATACGTAGAACTGGAAACCATGCGAACCGAGCTTCGCTCTGAAATTTCTTTCGGTAGCTTGCCTGCTCAAACCAAGCCGACCCACAGCGTTCCTACCCTGATGCTGCTTACTTTGGTAGAAAATGCTTTTAAACATAGTGTACATGCTACCTATTTTCATTCGTTTGTGTACATTGATTTTCAGGTATCAGGTGACCGGCTGCTCTTTACGGTGAGAAATAGTGTGCCTAAAGCAGGGCTACCGCTTCAAGGGGATTCAGGGATCGGGCTGAGGACGATCAGAAGGACACTGGAGCTGAAGTATCCCGGCGAGCATTCCCTGGACATTAAGAAGGGAGAGAAGATTTTCT
>MEDT01000029.1 GCA_001724175.1 Cytophagaceae bacterium SCN 52-12
AAGGCACCAAGCTATGGGGGAGCATATTGACCTACGCGGTGTCTATCCCGAGCTTTATGACGGCTTTCACAGTAGGCGCTTCCCTGGAGCTGGCCGGGCGTAAAAGAGGGGCAAAGGGCTTGCTTGGCTGGATGGTCCGGCTCCCCTGGTTTGAATCCCGTAATTACCTCTTCGGGTATTTTATATGCGGGCTTCTCTTGTTCATCTTCGGTGGGTTGTCTGGAATTGTAAACGCTTCGTATTCGCTTAATCAGATGGTCCATAACACCGGCTGGGTACCGGGGCATTTTCACATGACCGTGGCCGGGCCAGTATTGCTGGTGATCCTGGGAATGAGCATTTATATGTACAGCACCGTCTCCGGGAAGCCCGTCAGGATGATACGGATCGTTACGATCGTTCCTTATCTCTGGATGATTGGCGTGGCGCTGCTGTCGCACGGGCTGATGGCCGGCGGCCTGATGGGCGAGCCCCGCAGAACCAACCTGGGCCTTACGTACACCAATCCCGACAGCGGGCTGTTCAATGCGCATTGGGTCCCTACGACGACCATTACGATGCTTGGGGGGATTCTCATGGGCGCTTCGGCTCTTGTTTACTTTGCGGCATTCTTCGCGACCGCTGCCGGGCGGCAGACTTCCCCTTCCGTCGTCCTGTTGCCGGAGGCGGAAGAACTTCACCAGGAAAAGCCTCTCCCTTTGCTGTACAACATGCGGCCCTGGGTGGTCGTAAGCGTCGTGCTTACGTTGATTACCTACGTACCCTCGCTTAAAAATGTATTTAAGTACGGACAGCCGGTCCCTAACAGATTCGAAGCGGACAGCCCGGTGAACGAAAGTAAAGCTGCTGCAGATGAAGTGCTGCCGGTAGAAAAGCAAGATGAAAATAACTAGAAAGGGTTGGGCGCTGTTTGTCGGAGTTTCGCTTCTGGCGCCTGTATTGGCCTACGCGCTCCTGAGCTGGTATAATCAAAAGGCCGGCGCCTTGCCTTACTACGGGCCGGGTTATACCATCCAGGACCATCCGCCTTTTTATGAGGTTCCGGGCTTCACTTTCCTGAACCAGGACAGCCTGGTGACAACCGGGGAGTTCGTCCAGGACCGCGTCTGGGTAGGGCATTACTTTTTTACGACCTGTCCTTCCATATGCCCGAAAATGATGAACAGCCTGGCTGGGGTAGACGAGGCTTTCCGGGGAAACACCCTGGTAAGATTTGTATCCTTTACCGTCGATCCGGACCATGATACGCCCAGTGCATTAAAAGCTTATGCGCTTTCAAAGGGGATCGACGGACACCGTTGGCAATTGCTTACCGGCGCCAAGAAAGATCTGTACCGGTATGCAAGAAATGCATTATCGATAGTAGCTACCGACGGGGACGGCGGTCCGGGCGATTTTATTCATAGTGAAAAGCTGGTACTGATTGACCATCACCGCCATATCAGAGGCTACTATGACGGAACCGAATCGTCCGACGTCAGTCAGCTTATTCATGATATCCATCGCCTGATCGATGAAAAGAGTCATTAAACGAAGGAAAATGACTCTGTAAGAAGTTATTGTCATACAAAAGCTATTTAGCCAGATTAAAAATGAAAAGGTTCGCAGCACAACGTTACTTTATCCTTGTTTTGTTTTTTTTTGTCGCCTTCACAGCCGGAGCAGCGACTGAGGGCGCAAGTACGGATGAATACAAACCCTACAAAGGCAAATCCGGGATCGTTCACAAAATCGTTTACCTCGATCTGGAAGGGACCTACACGCCCATACAGCCGGACGACTACCTGTTTTGGGGGCTGATTCTGACGGGAATCACTGTCATGATCGTGTTAATGGTGTCGATTGTCATCGTGAAAGATATTATCCTGGAAACGGAGAAAAAAAGAGCGAAGCCGGCTGTCAAAGAGGATCTGGCAAAAGTGCGTCCTGCGCTTAGCATATATCCCGTTGCCACGGGGGCTTGAATATAGGTCATTGCTCATCTCCGGCTGTTTTTTTACTTCTTACAGCGGCTGTGTAACATTAGTGACTGTGTGGCCTTCACAACATGGTGATCTTTGTACAACGAAAAACATAACACAAGTAAAAGTGTTTTAATCGAATGTATACAAAGATGACTTTTCAGGAAATAATCAGTTCAGACAAACCGGTTTTAGTCGACTTTTCTGCAGAATGGTGCGGCCCCTGCAAAATGATGGTGCCTATTTTGCAGGATTTAAAAAAGAGGGTAGGCGATAGCGCCAGTATCCTCAAAATCGATGTAGACCAAAATCCGCAAGTGTCAGCCCAATACCGGATTCAGGGGGTTCCCACGCTCATCATTTTTAAAAAAGGAGAAATTAAATGGCGTCAGGCGGGTGTTCGTCAGGCGAATGAGCTCGAACGCCTGATCCGGGAAAATCTCTAAACGGAGCCGGTTAGTGCTCAAACAGTTCAATCATTATCACCAATTTACGAGTTAGTATACTATGAAATGGGTCCATTTTTTTGCCCTTATCGCCTGGCTCGGCCTTGCTGGCTGCTCAGCAAGCACAGACACAAGCCTGCCGGCAAATGATTTCGTCGAAAAGCTTGAGAACTCGGAAAGCGCACAATTACTTGACGTAAGGTCGCCGGCAGAATTTGCGGGGGGCCATCTTCAAGATGCTGTCAACATCAATTGGGACGATCCCGGGTTTGCCTCGAAAGTCAAAGAGCTGGATAAAACCAAACCGGTATTCGTCTATTGCCTCTCAGGCGTCAGGAGTATTTCAGCAGCGGATTTTCTTAGGAAAGAAGGATTCCCTGAAGTTTACGAGCTTGAAGGCGGTATGATAAAAGGCGGGCAGGCGTTGGAGATGAAAAGCGATCAGCCCAGAAGTACGGGGATGACCCTTGCTGAGTACCAGGAACGGATCAGGTCCGGCAAAATCGTACTGGTGGATTTCTACGCCGACTGGTGCGCGCCGTGCAAGCAAATGGAACCCTATATCAACAAAATCGCTACCGACCTGAAAGAAACGGTAGAGGTAGTCCGGATAGACGCGGATCAGCATCCCGACCTCTGTGCCCGCCTTGGCGTCGATGCGCTCCCTACTATTAAAATCTATCGAAACAATGTGCTTACCTGGAACCAGGTAGGATATGTGAGCCAGGAGCAGTTGTTAGAACGTATAAAATAACGCCTGTCCGAAGCAAAGCTTCTGCCTGCATTGTCAGCACCGGATATCCATTCAATCTATTACTAAACTGAATACAAATGCTCGACTTACTCACAAAGCCGTGGCCCTGGTATATTGCAGGGCCCCTGATCGGACTGACGGTACCCGCTCTTTTGATCATGGGCAACAAATCTTTTGGGATCAGTTCCTCACTCCGGCATGTTTGCGCCGCCTGTCTGCCTTCCGGCATCCCCTTCTTTCAATACAACTGGAAAAAAGAAGCATGGAACCTCTTTTTTGTTTTCGGTATATTCATCGGCGGCTTAATAGCGGGTCATTACCTGATTAGCCCCGATCCTATCGAAATCAGCCCGGTCCTTGCCGCCGAACTGGCAGGCTATGGCATCACCGACTTCAGCAACCTGGTGCCGGTAGAGATAGCCAACTGGGATACCCTATTTACCCTGAAAGGATTCATCCTGATGATAGCAGGCGGGTTCCTGGTAGGCTTCGGCACCCGCTATGCGGGAGGCTGTACAAGCGGGCACGCCATCATGGGGTTGTCCAACCTCCAGGTACCTTCCCTGATCGCCACGATTTGCTTTATGATCGGCGGGATCGTCATGGCCAACTTTATCCTGCCGCATATTCTTTCGCTGTAAATCGACCAAAAATTATCAGGCATCATGTCAGAATCAAAAGAAGCTATTCAACAAATCAAAGCACAGGAGACCGGCGGCGCCGACAGACAGTCGCGTGCTACCGATGCGATGTGCGTAAATGAAAGCCAGCTCGACCATAGGTGGTACCATAACCTCAAATACCTGGTCACAGGCGCGCTGTTCGGCATCCTGTTCGTCAAAGCGGAAGTGATCAGTTGGTTCCGCATCCAGGAAATGTTCCGGTTCCAGTCGTTTCATATGTACGGTATCATCGGCAGCGCTGTCATCGTGGGAATCATCTCGGTAGCAATGATTAAGAGATTCAATATCAAGACGATATACGGTGAGCCGATCGTACTGGCGCCTAAAAAGTTCAACAAAGGACAAATCTACGGAGGTCTTATATTCGGGCTGGGCTGGGCGCTTACCGGGGCCTGTCCGGGACCTCTTTTCGCCCAGATAGGCACAGGTGCTACCGTTATAGCCGTTACGCTGCTGAGTGCGATAGCCGGTACCTGGGTGTACGGTTTTTTCAGGGAAAGACTTCCTCACTAGTTCAAAGCCGACCTATGTTACGCTTCAAATGGCTTTTATTTTTGATGCCCTGGCTCTTTATCAACACGGAATTCCAGGCCCAGCAACCTCATCAGAACGCCTGGATGCGGGCCACACTGAGCTATGACGCCGGTTCTAAGATTAAAATCGACGGAGAGTTTCAGCACCGCCGGCAGAGCGGATTTGAAAACAAGGAGTGCCTGGACCAGGAGCTCATGTATACCTTAAGAAGCTGGGTTCACTATCAACACAATGAGTCGGTGAAGTTTTCGGTTTCTCCTCTTGCTTACTTCTCTCACCATAGGATCATCCAGCAAGAAGCCGATTTTTCTTCCGATCCCATCAGGGAAATGCGTATTTCTGCTGCTGTGGACCTTCAGCACGAGATTTTTACGAAATTCTTCCTGACAGACCGGAATGCGATGGAGTATCGCATTTTTCAGGGCAGCGCCAACAATATTACCCGGATGAGAAACAGGCTTGGTATAAGATACGACTTTATACCAAGGCTGAAAGCCGGTATTTACGAAGAGTTTTTTGTGAACCTGTCGGGCACTAGCACCTACTATTTTTTTGATCACAAAAGGAATGTGGTCTTTCTGGACTATACGCTCGTGCCGGGTCTGAAGGTCGAGACAGGCTACGCCTATATCGTGCGGCTTCCGCCCGGGAACCTGAAAAAGATAAAGGAGAACAACCTTTATCTGAACCTGACTTTTCAGTTTCATCGGCATCGCGGGCAGAACAGAAAAAGCAACCATTTACAGCGCGGATAGCAGAACCTTTTGGGTACCTTGAGTTTTTGTACCAATAGCGAACAAACCTATGAATCAATCAGTGAACCACGCCAAGGATTTCTGGAATCAGCGGTATAGCCAGAAAGAATTCATTTACGGTGAAAAGCCCAATCAATACCTGAAGGAAAAACTCGAAGGACTTCCTGTAGGACGTATCCTGCTGCCGGCGGAAGGAGAAGGCAGAAACGGCGTATTTGCAGCCTGGTTGGGTTGGAAAGTGTCTGCGTTTGACCAGAGTGAGGAAGGAAAGCGGAAGGCCGAACAACTGGCAGTAAAAAACCAGGTGCATATAGACTACCAGATTGCCGATTTGGAGAATGTCCGTTATCCTGAAAATACATTCGACGCATTAGCCCTTGTGTATGCTCATTTCCACTCCACCGCCCGAAGAGATTATCATCGGAAACTGGCCGGATACGTAAAGAAAGGCGGAGTGCTCATCCTGGAAGCGTTTGGAAAACAGCACGCAGACAACCAAAAGCAGAACCCGAATGCCGGCGGGCCTCGGAACTTCGATATGCTCTACGATTTGGCCGGGCTCAAATCGGATTTCGAAGGATTCGAATTAATCGAAAGCATTGAAACTACCATCCAGCTCGATGAAGGAAACTACCACCGGGGTAAGGCAAGCGTAGTCAGGGTTTATGCAATCAAACAATAGCCGATATCCCGGTTTCTTGGCGACGAGTGAGCTTGGCGGTTTATAAGTAACGTTTAAGGCAGTTTGTAACTGGCTCATCGCTCCCTTGCAGTGCCCTAAGTTAGCTTCACAAAGAAGCTATTTGCTGTGACACTGATGCAATTAGTAGGCAATTATTGTGCAATTTAGGGAAGTGTATTAAATGACCCCGCTCCTTTTTGTTCATTGGAAATAAGAATTTTTACTTGAACGAGGTGGCGGAGATCATTAGTTGCTGTGTTCCGGGACACGCTAAATAACTGCTGATACAGTGCATTTGTAATACGCTTATTTTCCTTTACATACCGTATCGCCTTTATCTGTCGCTCGTTCAAGTCGAGTGTCCGTAAGTAATCCTCCGTATAAATATCCTTCCGGAAAGTAACTATGACACCACCCCGGGATTCTTCAAATGTAGGCTCCGGCAATCCTGCCTCTTGAAAAGCAGCTAGCATTTTTTCAATACCACGTCCCCAGGACTCAATATACCCGGCACGGAAAAAAGCTTCCGCGATGTGTTAGTTTCTTCGTCGGGATGGGTGTTTATGCGTTAATCTCTTCAGAGGAACGTCGCAAGTATTGGGTCAGGATTCCAGAAGATCATTATAGTCATCACTTGAAAGCGCAAGGTAATATCGTGTATGCCTTAGCTTCCCAACCTTTCTTAATGCGCCTGTTTCGACCATCTCTGAAAGATCCCTTGTGGTGGTTGCTCTGGAGGTTTGTGCGAATCCTCCTTTGAACCCGTTCAACCCCTCTTTGAACATACGTAAGGCCACCTTCATTTGCCTTTCATTCAATATTTTACCGTATTTCTCAAAGAAGCGCGCTTTATCTATAATGAAGCTCACCATCTGCTGAACATTTGCCTGCGCTTCAAGTACTACGTTTTATGCACAAAATTGTTAAGTAGCTCCAGGAAATCCGTTTTACAATTGGGTCAGGAGAGCAGAGTTGGGCAACCCCATTATAGGAAGAGGGCATAGAGCCCGCACGTGTGACCCGCGCCATACATACTCATCTTGCTGCTGGGTGGCATTTTATTAAAAAAGATTAATTTAGGCTGCACCCGGATGGGGGAGCTTATTACAACCGCGAAAGACCAAAGTATCAAAAAAGCGCTCGCGATAGAGTTATGCCTCCGATTTATCCTGAACGGAAGCGGAGGGATTTTACTTTGGAAGACCAATAACCTAATATCCGCGATGTCTTACTTCATAACAATAGAGATTATTCATCGTTAGAAAATATTTATCGCAATATTGCGATAAATATTTTTTCTGCTATCTTTACCGCATGGGAGTAACAAAAACCGAAATATTCACCGAAGAACAAAACCGGGTTGCTGATTTGGCAAAAGCCTTCGCGCATCCGGCCAGGGTCGCCATCCTACAATTGCTGGCGCAGAAAAAAGCCTGTGTGTGTGGCGATCTGGTAGAAGAATTGCCATTGGCGCAGGCGACAGTTTCGCAACATCTGAAGGAGCTGAAGCG
>MEDT01000030.1 GCA_001724175.1 Cytophagaceae bacterium SCN 52-12
CAGCCAACTGGATCTCTTCAAACATCGTGCGATATGATTCCACTTTGCTTGAAGGCAATTTTACCGGTTGGCTGGAAGGGAATGCGGTAGCGGGCCCGGATGGCCGGATCTGGGATATCCTGAGGGTAGACGATCGGACCACCCTTGAAGAAAAAGCAGCATTCATCCGGATTAGTGACGACGGGAAAACAGCTACTTTCGATCGGAATACCGGGTTCGTTCCATTCTCGGGCGGCAGCAAGAAGTTCTCGATCCGCTACGACCCTAAAAGCAAAAGATACTGGACGCTGGTCAACCATATCCCGGAGGATGTGAAAGCCGCCAACCCGGGAAAGAGCCCGTCGGGTATAAGAAATACACAGGCTTTATTCAGTTCCGGAGATTTAAAAAACTGGAAGCTTCATAAGATCCTCCTCCAGCACCCCGATCCTATTTATCACGGATTCCAGTACGTAGACTGGCTGTTTGAAGGAAAGGATATTATTTTCCTTTCCAGGACGGCATACGACGACGGCCTGGGGGGAGCCAGGAATAATCATGACGCCAATTTTCTGACTTTTCACAGAATCAGGAATTTTCGAAAATTGAAATAACCTTATATTACCTGAATATGCCCCGGCCGGTCTGTCAGAGCCGGAGCATATTCTGTATTAATCGCGTCAGCATCTCAATAAGTCAGCACAACGCCCGCACCAAACCCCATATCGCTGTCGTAGTGCGCCCGTATGCCGATATTCCTGGTGAAGATATACCGCAGGTCCATCATGTACTCCTTATCGCTGTTGACCATAAAACCGGCCCGCAGCCTTTTCGCCAGTGGAATGTCCTCCCTCCTGAGCTGGAGGCGCAGCGAGCCGTCATGATAGACTTCTGCCTGGAAATCAACGAGCATAGGAAGCGTATATACAAACCCGGCGCTGAACAGTCTCCTGGAGTCTTTTCCGTTTCTCCGGCCAAACAGGTTCTGATCGTGTTTGTCCGTCCCTGTCTTCCGGTAACGCCAGTCGAAGCCGATAAACGGCATGAACCATTGCATTTTCCCGATGTATCTTCCCAAATGCGTCTCGATTTCATAACCATGTGCGCGATGATAGCCCAACCGCCATTCCGTGTTCAGACTCCATCTTGCGTTCTGCAGCATCGCCATGCCGTCGTTGCCGTTGGATGCGAAATCATTTTCTATCATAAGGTGCGGCATATTGCTCTCGTGCTGCAGCATCCTGTAGGCTTTTCGCTTGTCGTGGAGAAGGGGGTTCTCGTAGTCGCCGACCGCGAATACGCGGTTCATGCCCGACATCATATGGTAAAGGATGTGGCAGTGGAAAAACCAGTCTCCTTCCGTGTCCGCTAAAAATTCAATAGTATCGGTTTCCATCGGCATCACGTCGATGACATTCTTCAAAGGGGCGTGGTCGCCATGCCCGTTGAGCACCCTGAAATCGAAGCCGTGCAGATGCATAGGGTGCCGCATCATTGAATTATTGTAGAGTATGATGCGCAGTATCTCGCCCTTCCTGACCGGGAGCTTATCCGTTTCAGCCAGCACCCGGTTATCCATGCTCCAGACATAGCGGTTCATGTTCCCGGTAAGGATAAACTTCAGCTCCCTGACAGGCGCGCCGGCAGGCAGCGCAGTGTTATGCGGCGATTTCAGCATGGCGTAGTTCAGCGTGACGATGCCGGCCGGCTTAGGGGCGTGATGACTGTGCCCCGAGCTGTTTTCCGACTCCATATGATGCATTTCGTGCTGCTCCTTCATCGCCTCGTCCGTCATCTCGGGATACATAACGGCGTTCATATCCATCCGGTTTAACGACATCTCCATACCCATATCGTCCAGGTCGCCATTCATCTTCATCATGTCGTTCATCATCTTCATTCCTTCAAAATACCTGAGGCGCGGCAGGGGCTCAATGTTTTGCTTTTGTCCTTCGCCGATAAAAATACTGGCGGAGC
The DNA here is from genome assembly GCA_001724175.1 of Cytophagaceae bacterium SCN 52-12. Lineage (GTDB taxonomy): Bacteria > Bacteroidota > Bacteroidia > Cytophagales > Spirosomataceae > Ravibacter. The sequence continues at coordinate 1,957 of MEDT01000030.1, forward strand.
CGGTACGGTCTTCGGTGGTAGCCATCAGCTCGAAGGATTTGCCGTTTTCAGGAACCGTGACGACGATGTCGTAAGTTTCCGAAACCGCTACGATCAGCCGGTCCACTTCCACAGGCTCCACATCGTTGCCGTCGTTAGCTACCACCGTGATTTTCCCACCGGCATAGCGCAGCCAGAAGTAAGACGACGCCCCGCCGTTTGAAATGCGAAGGCGTACTTTGTCACCTGCTTTTAAAGGCTTCCCGCCTGCGCTTTTCAAAGTCGTTCCGGCACTGCCGTTCACCAGGATCCTGTCGTAATAAACATCGCTCACGTCCATCGCATGCATCCGCTTCCATTCATTGACGACTTTGGTTTTGAAGTGTCCTTCCTTTATGGCTTCTGCGTAGCTCTGCACGGCTCCCTTCCTGATCGATGCCCAGTCGTTTGCGTTATGCAGCATACGGTGCACATTGTCGGGATCAAGGTTTGTCCACTCGCTCAGCATAACCGTTTCGGTGGGCAGGTCGTCGATACCCTTTCTGAAAGCCCTGTCGCTGGATTTCTTTTGCATGATGAAGCTGCCGTACATCCCGATCTGCTCCTGCATCCCGGAGTGGGAATGGTACCAGTGCGTGCCATGCTGTTTTACCGGGAAGCGGTAGGTATAGGTCGCGCCAGGCTCAATGGGTTCCTGGGTAAGAAAAGGTACTCCATCTTCTTTATTAGGCAAAAATACACCATGCCAGTGAAGCGAGGTGCTCTCCTTCAACAGGTTGTGCACCACAATTTCTGCCGTATCGCCTTCGGTAAAAGTCAGTGTGGGCATAGGGATCTGCCCGTTAACGGCGATCGCCCTCTTCGGCTTGCCGGCGTAGGCAACAACCGTATCTTTCACATACAGCTCGTAGCGCACTACTTCCTGCGCAAGGCTTTCATGAAAACCCAGCAATGCCAGGAAAGTCAATAGCTTATTTGAGAAAACACTTTTCATAGTAACGTCAGTTATCCGGTTCGCATCTGCCGGTCCGGCATGGCCCTATCATACAAAGTTGGCAACAAAACCAGGCAGATGCTTTGCGTAATTCAGCTATTCATTTACAGGATTTATGTCAACCGGCATCAATTGCTCCGCCAAAAAGCGCTATATTTTGCTGCATCTTACCTGGTCAACGGCTTTACCGATCACCTTCATATATGGACAGAGAAGATATTCACATGATTGCTGGAAACAGCGAATGGTCTGCAAAAGGCATCGAAGCAGCCTTAAAAGACAAAGTATACCCGGATGCGCGCGACTGGCTGAAGTTCATCAAATGGAGTTTCCTGGCCCTGGGGATCACCCTTACCCTGTCCGGTATCGTCTTCTTCTTCGCCTATAACTGGGACTACCTTCATAAGTTTTTCAAGATGAGCCTGATAGGCGCCGGGCTGGCATTCCTGGTAGCGCTGACAGTCACGCCCCGCCTGAACCGGCACATCAGGAAAGCAGCCCTTACGGCGGCTTCTGTAATGGTCGGCGTTTTATTTGCCGTATACGGTCAGATCTACCAAACCGGCGCCAATGCATTCGATTTTTTTCTCGCCTGGGCTCTTTTTACCGCCGTGTGGGTAGCGGTATCCCGTTTTCCTGTGCTCTGGCTTTCGTATTTCATTCTGCTGAATACTACCTGGTTCCTTTACGTCGGGCAGGTTGCTCCCGGGCGTATGTCGGGCTATGGCCTTGTAATAGCGGCGGCTTTTAATTTGTGCTTCCTGGCAGCCGTTCATGCCCGCCCGCGCTTTTTTGACAGCTACCGATCAGGCCCGGAATGGCTTGCCTACTGCATTTCTGTGGCTTCCCCGGCAATTGCCGTCATCAGCTTCGGCAACGCTTTGGCCGACCCGGGACAATGGATCAGGCTGTCGGTAGCTTCCCTTCTTATCGCGGCGTTTTGCATCTTTCTTTTTAACAAGGGCATGCAAACCCGGAAGCTGTTTTATATATCCCTTGTATGCGTGGTATTGCTATTCACAGGTATGCTTCTTGTCGAGAAGCTTATCGAGGGCAGAAACGCGCTCCTCATCGACATCCTTTTTGTAGCGGGAGGCCTGTACGGGATGGTCTCGTATTTACTGAGGTTAAACAAAAGCTGGAGGAATGATGCGTAATGAAATCCGCGAATGGCTTGAAAACCAGGAGTTCCGTTTTAACGAAGATGCCATCCGCCGCACCTGCGATTCACGCGAGCGGAACCCCGGCCATATGGCTATACGGGTGCTCGTCATCCTGGGCACGCTGCTGTCGGCAGGGCTGATCGTTTCCATGCTTTTCTCTTTCGGCATTTACGATTCCGCGGCCGCCATGCTCATTACGGGAATTACCGGGCTTGTGGCGGGTATGTGGAACCATCTGAAGCGGCAAAGCGACGTGACCGATACCATTTCCATCTCGCTCCTGTTGATGGGCTACGCCAGCATCGCGTTTGCGCTGGTGGAATGGAAGGTTGATACGGGCCTGATCTGCGGGGCCCTTATTATGATTTCCTTGGCCTGCTTTATCTTGTCAAAGAATTTCATCCTTCCTTTCCTTGGCCTTGTTTCCGCCTGTATATGCCTTTTTATATGGGTTCAGGCAAAATGCCCTCCCGTGTTTATCCCGTTGCTGTACAGCGTTCTGGCCGCTGCCCTGCTGCCTGTATACCTTTACGAGGGAAACCTGCTGGTCCTTTTGAGGAAAAAGGCCTCTTCTCATTATCAGCCGCTGCGAACGGGACTACTGGTTTCGGTATTGGCAGGGCTCTATATCTTCTCCCCTTTCTTCCTGAAGGGATCGCAGGAATTCCCTTTTAAGCATTACCAGCTATATTTTTCGGTGCCGGTATCGCTGATCTGCCTGCTCGCGGTTGCCCGCCTGCTCCAGGAAACACAGTCTGCACTCCGCTCATGGAAAATTGCTGTTTTCCCGGTCATCGCCCTGGTTCTTGGCTTAACGTTGTTTGCGCCGGCCATCGGCTTGTCTCTTTACCTGCTTGTCATCACGTTTTACAATGCCCATAAAACAGGAATAATTATCAGCATTGTATCGCTTTGCTTCGCAATCGGGCTCTACTACTACGATCTTCATTTTTCGCTGCTTGTCAAATCAATGCTGATGATACTGCCCGGATTGGTATTTTTAGCCGGGTACCGGCTGGTGACAAGGGAGGAGCGATGAGGGTTGGGGATTAGGTGTTAGGTGTTAGGTGTTAGGTGTTATATAGTAAAGTATGTCAAAAGTCAACAAATTCCTGATCGTAGCTAACCTGGCAGCGTTGTTTGTGTATTTCGGTTACACTGTCTTTCAAAAAGAACGCCTGCTGGAGGAAGGAACGCTCCTGCTGCTAAAGCTTGCCCCGGTGGATCCCCGCTCGCTGATGCAGGGAGATTACATGGCGCTGCGCTACGCATTTCCCTTTCCTGACGGCACACTGCCTGTCCGTGACGATACCCTGCCCAGAAGGGGTTTCTGCATTGTAGAGCCTGGTCATGACGGGGTTGCCGCCATCAAGCGGTTTCAGGCAGCGAAAGAACCGCTTTCCCCCGGCGAATACCTCATTGCCTATACCAGGCCGGACTACCGCATCAGGATAGGAGCCGAATCTTTCTTTTTCCAGGAAGGGACCGGGTCTTTCTATGAAAAAGCGGAATATGGCGGCCTGAAAGTAGACAGCAACGGCAACAGCCTGCTGATCGGGCTTTTCGACGATCAGAAAAACCGGATAGTCCCGGTTCTTCCGGCGCAGAAGAGCCAATAAGCCTGCCGGTCACTCAAACCTGAACGAGTAAAGATCCGAGTCCTTCATGGAGATGCGAAGGCGTATTACCTTTCCGACCAGCGGGCTCACATCGCTTTTTCCGTTCCAGGTAACGATGCGCCTGGTTTCATTACCGATTATTTCCTGGCAATTGTCCAGAGTAAAGCCTTCCAGCGGGTTTCCGGCCTGGTCCTGGATTTCGACGCGGATACTGCCGGCAGCCGAGGTGGCGTAATTGATCTCAAGCGCTTTTCCCGAAAACGTGAAGGGCTTTGTAATTACATACCCCCCCTTATAGTCCGCTTTGAGCGACGAAAAGCCATCCAGCCTCATCGAATAACGTTTGATATGGGCCGTAGGCTGTGCATAGTCTTCGTTTACATAGACCGACATTTCGTCCGGGCCGGTCTGCACCACGTTCAGTACCGGGTAATTGGAACGGGAAACCCAGTTGCGGAGCCCGATCCCCGGACGGATGTACGACTCCATGAAGGTGCGGTCATATGCATTCCCCCCGCGGCTCGTCATCAGGACTGCATCCGAGCAATCCTTGTAATACTTCGGGTTCACTTTCAGGAAAGCAGCCTGCTCGTCGCTCACCACCTGGCGGTCGGGCATGAACCGCGCGCCGATCGCTACATAAATATGCGGCGCCCTGAAATAAGCGGCTGTCTGCTGGGTATACAGGTGCTCCAGGGGAGTATCGCCGAACGTCATCGGCACGGGGTCGGTCCAGTTCCGGAAATCCGTCGAGGTGGTCCTGCTCACAGAGCGGAATCCCTTATAGCCGCCGTCAGACCAGGTCCTGAAGTAGCAGACATAGCGCTGCTCACCCGGCGACCAGAAGGCCACGTTCTGGGAATCAAAAACGCCCTTTTTGAAGACCGCTTCCTCCTGCATCTTTTTCCAGCGTATGCCGTCGGGAGAAGCATAGGCGACAAGCCCGCTATGGTCTGTTCCGCCGATCGCCTTATAGCGTTCGCTCGCGGGCGCAGCAGGATTCGTGTCCAGGAAAGGGCTGAAATTATGGGTAACCGGCACGGCATTTGCCAGGATCACGTTGTTGGCCCCGGAACCTCCGATCTCGTAAAGGCCCAGCTCAGGCTTCGACCAGCTGATACCGTCCGTCGATTCGGCATAGCAGGTCACTTCGTTGGAATTCCCGTCCTTTCCGGCGACAGGCACGCCCCGGTAGTACATGCGGAAGACCGCCCCGTCCTTAATGACAGTCCCGTATGCGCAAAAAGCGCCTTCCCACGGCTTGTCAAAGGCAAGTACCTCTCCCTCGTTCCTGGGATAATGCAGGGCTAAGCCGACGTTTTCCAGCCGCTCCAGCATATACCGGTCTACAAAGAGCTCCCTCCTGTTGCCGATATCCGCGACAGGCTGCGCCTGGAGCAGCGCTATTCCGGCAAAGTAGAAAAAAGATAACAGGGACAGGCTTTTCAATTTCTGGCTGCTCATGGCTATAAAGAATGGTAAGGTGTTGGGAGATACCGGCAAATTCCCGAATTTGCGCGTAAGCCTCAAAGCTAATACTTATGCAAAACAAAACGGGCCATTTTGTGGGATGGATGTTATTTATAGCGCTGATC
>MEDT01000031.1 GCA_001724175.1 Cytophagaceae bacterium SCN 52-12
TGACCGGCCAGCAGGTAATCTGTAAACGCTTCTTCGTCTTCACCGTACCGGAATGCCCAGTTGCGGATCTTCTCGTAGCCCACCGTAGAGCTATGAACTGCGCCGAGCGCCTTGCCGCAGGCAGACCCCGCCCCGTGAGCCGACCATACCTGGACGTAGTCGGGCAGATCTGCAAATTTTTTCAGCGACCGGAACATCTGCTTTGCTCCTACCTCCTTGGTCCCGATCAGCCCGGCCGCCTTTTCAAGCAGGTCGGGGCGCCCGATGTCGCCTACGAACACGAAGTCGCCGGTAAATATCATCACAGGCTTGTCTGTGGCGGGATGATCGGTAAGCAGGAAGCTGATGCTTTCCGGGGTGTGGCCTGGCGTGTGTAAAACCTTTAGTGTCAGGTTCCCGACGCTGATGGTATCGCCGTCCTTCAGCCCGATATGCGGGAAAAGGTATTGCCAGCTTTCCCCGCCTTCATCCGACAGGTAAAGCCTGGCTCCGGTGACGGCAGCCAGCTCCCTGGAGCCGGCCAGGAAATCGGCATGGATATGGGTTTCGGTAATATGGGTGATCCTGAGGTTATTCTGGGCGGCAATCTCAAGATAGGTGTCGATATCCCTTTTCGCATCGATTACGATGGCTTCTCCGGTTACCTGGCACCCTACCAGGTAGCTTCCCTGGGCAAGGCTTTTGTCATATACGTGTTCGAAGAACATAGCTATTATGGTTTTAGAAACTGATCGTACAAAATTCGGTAGCCGGCATCATATATACAGCTACTTTTGTTACAGTATAAAACCATTCGCTTTCAAGGCATATCGGGGGATCGTTATTTTATCAAAATATACATCGCCGTAACACCAATACGGCGATGCTTACGCTTAACCATGAGCTGGATGAGGCGATCAGGGCTTCAATAGATACAGTTCCGTTACTACTTTCTTCAATGCTTCCATAACTGCAGCCGTTATGCGGTTTCCTTTTTCCGGGGAGGCAAGCGTGGGATCTCCATACACCCCGTTCGGGGTCGTTGATTTCATCGTCCTGAAATAGGAAGCCCGGGGACCGTTCAGAATGTCCCCTTCCAGGGACCTAGTAAGTGTTACATTGCCGGGATCATCATAAGGTTTCACCGACATCAGGGCTTCAATTCTGAATCTGGGCTGCTGCGGCGCAAATTCATTCTGTACCTTCCATCTGGAAGTGGAGGCGTCATTGCCGGAAACTTTATGCCGTTGATATACCGCAGGCTTAAATCCCCAGGAACCGTCTGCCCGGTTGAACAACCTGAACTCTTTTCCGGGCTGTCTCAATGCCGACTTTATTTCCTCGCCGAAATAGTTCTGTTGCCGCAGTTCTTCATGCTGCTTAATTCTTTCAGCCAGCTTTGCCAGTAGCGGATTTTCTTTGTAAGTTTCCTTATCGACCCCTTTTAACATCGACAATCCTGCATTATTCCCGATCATTTTGGCGCCGAGGTAGTCGATATGATCAGGGAAGCTGCGTTCTGTCTGGGGTGGATCCCAGGTCTTATTCTCCCACCAGCCCAGGTGGAGCGGCAGCATTATGTTTTGCGACCTGATCGATTCCAGGTGTAGATCGACAAAACGCTTCTGTCCCCGAATGGGTTTGTCCCACGCCTGCCAGCGGGTCCGGTAGTGCCAGAAATGATGCCACATTGCGCTCATTTCCATCCCGATGGGCCGCTTCAGATGTTTGGCAACCTCAAAAATAAACTTCGTGCCGTAGTACCATGCGTACTCGCCGCCTCCAAGGACATCGCTCCCGTCAATTGCATCAAAATACAATCCGCCGAAATGATTCTCTTCGGCAATCCTGGCTGTTTGCTGCGCTACTTTCGTAAAAAGAAGGCTGCCGGGGTCGGGCAGAAAAAGTCCGAAACACTCCTTCAGGTGGTACGTTTGCGCCCCTGCTTTATGGGCTGAGGCCTTCGTTCCATGTGCGCCCCGTTTACAGCCCGTAAAGCGGAAGGGCGCCGTCCTGCTGACACCGGTAAACGTAACCAGCTCCTCTCCTATTCTCAACGTGACACTGTTCCGCTCGAAAAACCCGGTTACCGTAGAAATATCGGCGGTAGATTCCTTTACCTCGATTTCGTCATCGCTATCGGTAACAGGGCGCACCAGCGTAAAACGTCCGGAAAAAGCCAGTCCCTTATCCGGAACAGGCGTGACGTACACAGACTTCTTATCGAGAAAAAATGCGTAGGTATGCAGGATAGGCATGATACCCTGCTGCAGCAGCCGTTGGTTGATCCGTTTGAAACTATTCCACCCTTCAGGCCATTTCTGTGCATTCAGCTCGAGATCTCCGAACCTGAAAAAGTCACTTCCCCCGTGATAGTCGATCTGGTTAAAACCAAGCGCCCGGCAGTTATCTATCCAGTCGTCTACGTTTTCTTCGTTAATAGACCCGAAGTTCATCAGGTAAGAACCGTAACCCGACTTCCGGGAAAGCGCCCAGGCGCCGCCTTCGTCTGAAAAAGGAATGTTTTTCGCCTTTTTCATCATCTCCTGCAAAGCGGGCAGCAGGTTCTGCCGGGGTTGTGCAACTCCCGGTACCGTCACTTTACCTCCCTTCATCCCGAAACGCCGGTGACAAGTGGCCTTAAGATGGCTCTGAAGCGGCGGAAGCGCGTCAACCTGGGTCTCCAGGTTCATAGAAAGGGCGCAAACCCCGAACGGCTCGTCAGGCGAAGCTTTCAATGTGAGAGGGATGTCCAAAAAAGTAATAGTCTCAGGAGAGCCGCTCACTCCGAGAATCTCCCAGGAGAAACTATTCCCGGATACCTGGCTTAGGATCTCGGCCGAAACAACCGCCTCTTCAAACCGAACCGCAAAATTTGATTCCAGCTGGTCAAGCAGCGATTTTAGGCTTACTTGATTGGGTTCGGTCTTAACGTTTTCAGACGTCGGTTGCAGCTGCACTGAGGCAAGCGCCTGAGCCGGAGCCGGGATCCCCGTGACCGACAACAGCACTAGGTTCAGGCACAAAAAGTAAAGATGTCTAGGCATTTTTTGGTGTTTTTTGATTGGATTCCTGAAAAATTTGACACACACCGTCTGAGCAAAGCCACGGCTTTGGAATAGACACGCTGAAAGAAGGCATTTGCCGTGCTCGCGCTATGGATTCGAGATGAAGTAAATACGGTCCTGATGAGGTACCGCTTCAAGGCCAAAGGTTTCAGAAAGGATGTTCAGTGCTTCCCGTATATCACTGAGGGGCAGCTCGCCGGTAAACTGCTGTTCCTTAAATTCATCGCCTTCCATTACCAGTTCTATGCCGTAAACCTCCTGAAACCGCTGCTTCAGTTCGGTCATCGGCGCATTTTCAAACACCAGAAGGTGCGAACGCCAGGCGATCAGAGGTCGCTGCTGCTCCGTGTCAGCTTTCTCCACCCGGTAAGTCTTATCCCCCTTTTTATAGGAAGCTACCTCGCCCGGCTTCATCAAAAACATCTTCCCGGCTACCGGGTCGGTCAGCGCGATCCGCCCTTCTTCGAGCAGTACACGAGTTTGCCGGGACCGGTTATAAACCGTAAAACGGGTTCCGAGCACGGCCACGTCTGCACGTTCTGTATGAACCGTAAATTTCCGTTTGTCGCCGGTATGGTCGTCCAGTTGCTTTTGAACTGCAAAAAATCCTTCACCCGTAAGCCAGACCTCCCGGGTCGATCGCCATTTGAACCGGGAAGGGATCCGCAACTGACTGTTGGCGTTGAGCTTAATTTCCGAGCCATCATAGAGCGTCAGCGTCCTGAGCTCCTGAGCTCCGCATTGCCGGTCTGAATCAGCTTTTCCCGGAAAAAATAGTCATATGCCAGCAGACCGGCCAGCAGCGGAAATAACACGGCGGCAGCATACGCCCACCTGAACCGGGATCGGAGCGACCGGTGGACAACAGTTTCATACCATGGGTTTTCAACTGTACAGTGAGGCCGGAAGGTGATTTTGTAGTATAAAATTTTGAAAAAAATTTCTTAAGAAACGAACAGAAGGGGCAGCAATAACGATAATGGGCTGTCCTTTAGCTCATTACGCAATATCTTCAAACCGCTGTAAACCTGTGAACGGGCGGTCTGTAGTTAATGCCCATCAGTTCACAAATCTGGTCGTAGGTCAGCTCATTGAAATAACGGAGGTAGATGATTTCACGCTGTCGCGGTGATAATAAATTCACCGCCGTCTTAATCTGATGCCGGCGTTCCAGGTCAATTTCAATTTCAATCATAATATACGTTGCCAGGAACAGGATTTTTATTGATTCCTGATCTCAAAAACTACTGTTACTTTTCCCGAGCCCAGCGCGGCTTCCAGGCCTTGCGGATCATCCATTTTACACAATACAAATAGTAAAAGTATTGTTATTAAAAACCGGTGTCTCATAGCTATTATTTTAAATACGCTTTGAAAAAGGCGTCCAATTTACCAAAGGGAATAACGCTTACTTTATCGTACAGGTCGACATGCTCGGCACCAGGTACGATGACCAGCTCTTTCGGCTGGGAGGCCATCTTATACACATCTTCGGAATAATAGCGGGAATGCGCGCGCTCTCCCGCGATCAGCATAATCGCACGCGGTGAGATCATTTCGATGTTTGCATACATCGGGAAGCTGAAAAACGACATCGGTGTGGTGGCTGTCCAGGCCGTTGTAGAGTTGATGGATCTCGGATGAAAACCGCGCGGCGTTCGGTAATAGTCATAGAAAGCAGCCAGGACGGGATCGGGATCACCGGGCAATGTTTCGGGAAGTATGCGTTCTCCGTTTAACAGATTACCGCCTTCATCAAAAGGAACTTCGTGGAAACCTACTGCATAATTGCCGTTTTCCGCGTCTTTCCAGCGTTGATGGCTTACGTAGTCCATCACTTTCTGTCGCTGCTCTATTGTATAGCCGTCCTTATAACTACGGCTGATGCTGCGGGACATATCATACATCGAAGTGGTTGCTACCGCTTTGATCCGCGGATCGCCCGAAGCGGCGGTCAGCGCCATTCCGGCCAGGCCGCAAACCCCTACCGCGCCGATGCGGCTGCGATCCACGGAAGGCAGCAGGCCTACGTAATCCACTGCCGCACTGTAGTCTTCGCTGAAAATATCAGGAGAGGCCACATTACGGACTTCTCCACCGCTCTCGCCCGTAAATGAAGGGTCGAAAGCCAGTGTTACATATCCCCTGGCCGCCATTTCGTTGGCATAAAGACCTGACGACTGCTCTTTTACCGCACCGAACGGCCCGCTGACGATCAATGCCGGAAATTTTTTATCTCCCCTGTTTTTAGGCGTGTATAAATCGCCCGTAACTGTAATCCCGTACCTGTTTTTGAAGGTTACTTTTTCACGTTTGACCTTGTCGCTCAATCCGAAAGTATATTGTTCTGTTCCCGCTGTATCGTTCATCTGGTCGGAATTCTGATGGTTTGTGTTCTGCGTGCAGGCCTGCGCTGAAAGGAACAGGGCTGCAACTGCCGGTATGGCCAATTCTCTCATCCTCGTTTCCTGTTTAAACTGTTTTAATAATTTTTGCGGGAATGCCGCCCACGACAGTATTGTCGGGGACATCTTTTGAAACCACTGCTCCGGCAGCTACCACCGCATTTTCGCCTACGGTCACTCCCGGGAGAATCGTCGCATTTGCTCCGATCCATGCGTTTCTTTTGATATGAATATGGCCCGGAACAAGTGATTGCCTGTCTTCAGGAGCTATAGGATGTCCTTCTGACAGTAAGCTGACTTTGGGAGCTATCAGCACATTATCTTCTATGGTGATGCCGCCCAGATCAAGGAAGACACAATCGAAATTGATAAATACGTTCTTCCCGATCCTGATATTTTTCCCGTAGTTGATATATAAGGGGGTAAATACCGCCGTGCTATTGTCGATTTCGCTGCCCGTAATCCGGCTTAACAAATCTCTGATCTCCGCCGGGTCGGAAGAGCTGTTCATCTGTACCAATAATTTTTTCGTAGCGAATGAAGCCTCCCGCATTTTATAGGCTTCATGGTCCCGGGGCGAAATGGTTTCGCCGTTTCTCAACCGTTCGAAAATATCTTTTGCTTGCATGGCTTCGCTTAATTAACAGCGCAAAATTAAAAAGAAAGCCCGGCAGCGGCTTTGCTGCAAGGCTCAAATAACTTTACTGAAAAGCTCAGTTTATATCTCTGTGGGCGCTACGCCATATTGCTTTTTAAAGGCTGTGGAAAAATGCGAAGGATTTTTAAAACCCACTTCCACATAGACATCCTGCACCTTTTTTCCCTCTTCTTTCAATTTCACATAGGCTGCTTCCAATCGTCTTTTTATCAGCCATTTCTGAGGGCTGAGGCTGCTGATCTTCCGGAAATCACGTTTGAAGGTTGCCAGGCTGCGACCGGTGTAGGCCGCGA
>MEDT01000032.1 GCA_001724175.1 Cytophagaceae bacterium SCN 52-12
ATGCCGTTGAGCTTAGCGACGGCTGGACAATGGTTGGCGACCGGGGCGGATACATGGCGCAGCACGAGCATACAATTGTTGTTACCGACGGAAAACCCATTATTCTGACAGAAATGAACGGGATCTGGAATTGACAACAAAAAGCAGGAACCGGTAAAGGTTCAATAACTCTCCTATAAGCCGGTAAAGAATGAAATGTCTTGGAACTCTGGCTTGCACCTGACGTATTTCTAGAAGCAACTGAAGACAACGCAACAAAGGTGACCATCATTTTCAAAAATATCCCGGCGGGTGTCGACCCGGCAGATAACGAAGCCGGGACAGAACAATCGCTTGAAAAATCGGCTCGTTATGTAACGTCCGGATAGCTTTTACGGGAGGGCTCTGATAGCCCGGTGAGGCATACAGCTACCGTATCAGGTATTCTCTGACGCTACGGTGTGCCCTACGTCATTCCGGTGCTCGATAATTTCCAGGTTTTCGTTTACATAATAGGCGCTGCCGAAGCCATTTACATAGGATGCCTTTTGGGGAGTAAGCCTGATCATAATGAAATCTTCCAGCCCGGCAAGGATATCCAGTACATTCCCGTGGATTTCTTTGAGCTTTTCGATACCCAGGTCCCATTCGCTCGTTCCCCTGTCTACCCGGGTGGCAACGGCATCAATGGTGAGCCTGTCGCGGGCATAGATCTGCTTTGCGTCGGCCTCATCCTCGATAAACATAACCGATGCCTTTTGTGTTTCCACGAGGTTTGCCGTATGGCGGGACATAAAGGATACCAGTATATACAGCTCATTACCGATGCGTACAACCGGGGCGTAGCTTGCGTTCGGGGCTCCTCCGGCGTCAACAGTCCCGAGGATCACGGACCTGCATTTAGCAATAAGCTCGTTTACTTTCGGCGTCCGCGGCTTTACTTTCTTCTGAGCAGCTCTGGCCGATGCATTCTGTATTTCACTCATGATTGTTTTTGGGTTAAAAATCAGTAATTCATTGCCTGCGGGGGTATCGTAACGGTTCCCGCTGCTGATCCGGTACGTCAGCCAGGCCGGAAGCCGGACCTTTCAAACGGACCATACCATGCCATACGTTATGATCTCCAATATTTCCTCCTTTTTTCAATCCGCTATTTACAAATGTATAGATAATAAGGCTGGCTTGCAAGCCTGCGCCGGCAGCCTTTGCGAGCCCTGGTATCAAAGGCTTCTATAGGCCATCATGCCACAGTATTAAACGATATCGGATACAGTCTTCCGGAGCTCTTTGGAAACGTAGGTATCGGGAAGCCGGGACTCCTTTCCCGATACTTTGAAATTATTTTTTATCAATGCTTTGTCAGAAAGATTAACTTTATTCAATATCACAACAGACACATAAAACTCACAATGGCCAAAAACGAAAATTAATTCAAAATGGGAAAGTCAATCACAAGAGAGGATGTCGTTGAAGCGGAAAACAAGCTTTTCTCGGCTCAACTTGTAAGCAATGCGGATATTCTTGACCAATTGTTGCACGACGACTTAATTGCAGTTTCGCCCACAGGAGAAATTGTAACGAAGGAAATGGACTTAGCTTCACATAGAGCGAAAACAATGATTATTGAAGACGCTTCAACAATCATTGACGACATTAAAATAACTGGTGACACAGCACTTTCAATCGCGACCATGACAGCAAAAGGAAAAGTGATGGGTACGCCCCTGGAAGGGAAATTCCGTTATTTTAGAGTCTGGAAACGCTTTGACGGCACATTAAAGGTGATTGGGGCGAGTTTTATGCAGCTACCGTAGAACTTTGCCAGCCACAACTCGGGTCAGGCGCGGTAAAATAACTTGTGGTAAACTAAACGGAAACACTCCGTCACATTTCCTTTGATCCGGCACTTATATACATCTTTGTATAACAATTTACTGTCCTTAATCCTGGCGGTATAATTTATAAAGAAAAGGGGAGAGACAGGCTCTGCGAACCTTTAGCAACTTTCCGGGTGGAATCAGTGCTAACCTGCCTATTTTTTTAGGAACTATAAATTTTTTAACGTCATGTGTACAAATCAATCAAAAAGCCCCGTTCCGGGCTGCTCCAACAGGTTCCAGTCCCTCTGCTTCTTTCCGCAGCCCGTCAGGTGTCATGTAGATGACATCTGGAGGACATAGTCATCAGGTCAGATGGTCGCTCCCCCGTATCGCGGCGCCTGAAAACGGTGTCTGCGATCGGGGGACATTTTGTTAGCCCTGCTTCCGATATGAGAAGCCCTGCCGCCCGGTACATAGACGCGATCAACCTGGTTGCCAAAAGCTGGGGAGAACAATACCTCAGAGAAGAAGACGAGATCATCGTCAGCCACCTGGAACACCATGCGAATATCGTGCCGTGGCAGCAGCTTGCCATTAAGAACGGCCTTAGGGTAATACCGGTAGACGACAAGGGGCAGATCCTGATTAACGAGTACTCCAGGCTGCTTAGCACGAAGACAAAGCTGGTTGCCTTTACCCATGTGTCGAATACGCTCGGGACCGTTACGCCTGCAAAACAAATGATTGAGCTGGCTCACCTGGCCGGCGCAAAGGTGCTGCTCGACGGCGCGCAGTCCGTTTCCCATCTTGCGGTCGACCTGCAAGCCCTCAACCCGGACTGGTTTGTATTTTCGGGTCACAAAATCTTTGCTCCTACCGGTATCGGGGTCCTCTATGGCCAAGAAGAGCTGCTTAATGATACGAAACCGTGGCAGGGAGGAGGTAACATGATCAAAGACGTCACTTTCGAGCATACGGAATAGCACAAAGCACCCGGGAGATTTGAAGCCGGTACCGGGAACATCGCCGATGCGGTGGGGCTGGGAGAAGCCTTAAAGTATGTAAGCCGTATCGGGCTGGACCGTATCCAGGCCTATGAGCATTACCTGCTGCAATATGCCACCCGGCTGCTCAAATAAGTACCCGGACTGAAGCTCATCGGAACTGCAGAGGAAAAAGCCGGCGCGCTGTCGTTTACGCTGAAAGGCTATACCAATGACGAGGTAGGGCGTGCCCTGAACAAAGAGGGAATAGCCGTACGGACAGGCCATCACAGTGCACAGCCCATATTACGCCGTTTCGGACTTGAGAGTACGGTGCGTCCTTCCCTTGCTTTTTATAACACTACCCGCGAAATAGATTCGCTGGTTTCAGCCCTGTACAGGCTGAGGGCAAACGCTTTCGAAAAAGACTTCGGACATGAATATTCATTCTTAACCTCTATACCTTTCAAATCGCATATTCAGGACGGCAGATAGGTTTTTCCGGAAAATCCTCCGTAAATTCCCTCCCTCAACCATACTGCCGCACCATGCTCAGATTCACTCCCGAAGGCATCTATTGTGTCCCGGGCCGGTTTTACATCGACCCCTGGCGACCTGTAGACAGGGCTGTCATCACGCATGGGCACTCCGATCATGCCCGCTGGGGAATGAAAAGGTACCTTTGCCACTACTATACGGTGCCGGTACTGCAGAGCCGGATCGGCACCGATATCGCAGTGCAGGGCATCGGCTACAACGAGCCTGTCACCGTCAACGGCGTGAAAGTCTCCCTCCATCCGGCCGGGCATATCATCGGCTCGGCACAGGTACGGATGGAATACCGGGGGAAAACAACCGTGGTCTCGGGAGACTACAAGATCCAGGATGACGGCTTGTCTACGCCGTTCGAGGTAGTCGCCTGCGACGAGTTCGTAACGGAAAGCACTTTCGGGCTGCCGATCTATAACTGGCTGACGGTAGCCCAGCAGAACGACCAGCTAAAGCAATGGGTGCTGAACAACCAGGCAAACGGGAAAACCTCCGTGCTCATCGGTTACTCGCTGGGAAAAGCGCAGCGGATCATGAAAGCCCTGGAGGGCATCGCGCCGCTCCATGTACATTATTCCATCGCCCGGCTCAACCAGGCGTATGAAAGCGCCGGGATCAAACTGCCGGATTACCAGGTTGCGGATTTGCGGGAAGATGTCAGGCATCTCAACCGGGGGATCGTGATCCTGCCGCCCTCGCTTTTTGACTCCAACGTGATCCGGAAAATCCCCAACAAGGCAGATGCCATCTGCTCGGGCTGGATGCAGGTACGGGGCGCCAGGAGATGGCGGAGCGCCGACGCCGGGTTCGCGATCAGCGACCATGCCGACTGGAACGGCCTGCTGGATGTGATCAGGATTACGGGCGCTCAAAAGGTATACGTAACACACGGGCAAACCGCCGTATTTACCAAATACCTCAACGAAACCGGTATCCCGGCAGAAGAGGTCAGAACGGAATTCGGATCTGAGGAAGAGCCGGAAACCACTATAGAGGAAAACCCATGAAAGCCTTCGCCAGCCTGGTCAACGCCCTTGACAGTACCAATAAAACCAATCTCAGGATGGAGGCTATCGACCGTTTCCTGACGGAAGCGGACAGCGGTGACAAGCTGTGGTTCCTGGCGCTGTTTACCGGCAAGCGCCCCAAGCGGTATGTCGGTACGCCGCTTATGAAACAGTGGGCGATGGAGGTAGCGCAGATCCCCGCATGGCTCTTCTTCGAATCGTATGCCGCCGTAGTCGACCTGGGCGAAACCATTTCCCTGATACTGCCGCAGCCGACGGTTTATACCGAACGCAGCCTGTCGGAATGGATGCAGCTCATCCTCAACCTGAAGGACGCGACGGAAGCAGAGAAAAAACAGTTTGTGCTCGACGCCTGGAGCAGCCTGCCTTATATGGAGCGCTTTATCTTCAACAAGCTGCTTGGCGGCAGCTTCCGGGTAGGTGTTTCCTCTAAAACCCTCATCAACGCCCTGGCCAAACACTACGGGATGGACGCAAGCGCTGTCGCCCACAGCATCATGGGCGACTGGAAAATGGAGGAGGTCACCTTCGATCAGCTCATATATGGCCACTACACAGATACCCAGCTGTCGAAGCCCTACCCCTTCTGCCTGGCTTATGCCCTGGAAAAGGAGCCTGAAGAGCTGGGCGGGACAGATGAATGGCAGGCCGAGTACAAATGGGACGGCATCCGCGGACAGCTTATTAAGCGGAACGGCGAGGTCTTTATCTGGTCGCGGGGCGAAGAGCTTGTCACGGAACAGTTTCCCGAAATAAGGGACGACCTCCAGCAATGGAAAGATGATTTTGTCGTCGACGGAGAGCTGCTCGCCTTCAAAGACGGCCGGGTCCTTAATTTCAGCGAGCTTCAAAAGCGGCTGAACCGTAAATCGCTGTCGAAGAAGATGCTGGAGGAAGTGCCGGTCAGGGTATTTGCCTACGACCTGCTGGAATGGAACTGCGCAGATTTGCGGGAGCATCCCCTGAAGGACAGGCGGTCTATGCTGGAACAGCTCTTTGCCGCTAACCCGGCCCCCACTTTACAGCTGTCGCCCGTCATTACCGCAGCGGACTGGCACGTGCTGAAGGAAACCAGGATGCAGGCACGCGACATCAACAGCGAAGGATTGATGCTGAAGCACCGGGACTCACCCTATCACACCGGTAGGAAAAAGGGCGATTGGTGGAAATGGAAGATCGATCCGCTCAGCATCGATGCAGTGTTGATCTATGCCCAGAAAGGCAGCGGCCGGCGGAGCGGATATTATACCGACTATACCTTTGCCGTCAGGCAGGGCGACCAGCTCGTCACCATAGCCAAAGCCTACTCCGGACTTACGGATAAGGAAATACAGGAAGTCAGCCGGTTCGTCAACCGGAATGCCCTGGAAAAGTTCGGGCCCGTGCGAACGGTAAAGCCCGAGCTTGTTTTTGAAATCGCTTTTGAAGGCATCGGCTTCAGCAACCGGCACAAGTCGGGTGTCGCGCTGCGCTTTCCGCGCATCGTCCGGTGGAGAAAGGATAAGACGGTCGCTGAGATTGACGATATCGAAGAGGTAAAAAAACTGATCAATTGAGGGATAAAATACGGCTGCCTTCAGCTTTTACAAAAATGGAAACTTATATCTCAATCCTCAGGGGCGTTAACGTAGGCGGACAGGCGCAGATCAAGATGGAAGCGCTGAAAAAATCCTATGAAAAGCTTTACCTGAGCAATGTCGCTACTTATATACAGAGCGGGAACGTCATTTTCGATGCCGGGGAAACCGATACCCGCATAATTGAAAACAGGATATGCAGCCAGATCGAAGCGGATTTCGGAGTAAAGGTGCCTGTCATCGTGCTTACCTGGGGATCATTGAAAAAGATCATCGAAGAAAATCCGTTCACCAAAGATCCCGGAAAAGATCTTACATTTCTTCATGTCACCTTTCTGGCTGAAACGCCGAAACAATACGACAAAGAGAGCATTGAAGACAAAAAGCAGGGAGACGAGGAGATCCGGTTTTCCGAAAAGGCGATTTACCTGTATTGCCCGCACGGATACGGCAGGACGAAGCTGAACAACAATTTCCTGGAAAAGAAACTAAAGGTCGGCGCAACCACCAGAAACTGGAAACCACGCTGGAGCTGCTGCGGCTGGCTAGCCGACTGGTTTAGAATGTCACCCCTTCAGGGTTCCGGAAAAATGATCACCTAAACATTTGTCTATAATCATGTCAGCCTTTCAGGCTTTTAAGCCTTCACTAACCGATCTTTTATCTTACCAATCCCGAAGGGATGAAAGGATTATAGAAACCAGGATT
>MEDT01000033.1 GCA_001724175.1 Cytophagaceae bacterium SCN 52-12
ACAAGATCAAAAAGCTTTTCGGCGACTACGAAGAGGTGGTGGAAAATGGCAAAACCGTTCGCCGGGAACTGCCGGATTATTCAAATGAATGGTTTCCAGGACAGCCTATCGACCGCATCTGGAACTACAATATGGAAGGTATCTGGCAGGAAGAGGAGCGTAGCAAGGCCCAGGAATACCGCCTGCAGCCGGGAGACATTAAAGCTACAGACGTAGATGGGAACGGGGTATACGAGGCCCTGACAGACAAGATGTTTATCGGCTATACCAGCCCCCGTTACCGGGCCGGCTTAAGAAATGAGTTCAGCTTTTTCAAAAACTTCTCGGCTTCGGTCTTTATCAGAGCCGATTTAGGACACATGGGTTCTTTCGCGGACGGTCTACGCAGGGGCGGGGCAGATACCTATGACAGGAGGAATGCCCAGGATTTTCCGTACTGGACTCCTGAAAACCGGAATATGGACTTCCCAAGGCTGACTGCCAATACAAACGTATTCGGCGGCGGGATCATGATGTATAAGCCGATGTCGTTTGTCAGGGTGCAGGACATATCGCTGGCCTACCGGATGCCCGCATCGCTGCTGAGCGCCATAAGGGTCGATAACCTGCGGATCTACGCTTCTGCAAGAAACCTGCTGACTTTCTCAAAGTGGCCGGGATGGGACCCCGAGAGCGGGTTGGCCCCCATGCCGCAGATCTTCACAATGGGATTGAAATTCGGACTCTAATCGCAAAAAGCATTTACAGCTCACTGCTCAAAACATTTTATACAGATGAAAAATATTTTTAAAACCGGGCTTCTTTCATGCTTCCTGGTAGCTTTTCTTACCTCCTGTGACGGCGACTGGCTAAAGCCGGAACCCCTGTCGTTTTTCAGCCCGGAAAACGTTTACGTAGATAAAGCAGGATTCGAGTCGCTCCTGATTACGATGAGGAAAGACCTGCGCAGCGAAAATTCCGGGGCAATGAACTACCTTATCATGGAAACCTCCGCGTCCGACCTCGCCGCTCCCTGGTCTCAGCTGGATTTCTATAACCTCACTCCGAATACGGACGTATACTATCGGTTCCTGGATATGTTTCCCTCGATATATAGGTCTATTAAAAATGCCAACGTGCTGATCAGCAGGATAGATAACATCAGTTGGGACAACCAGCAGGACCGGAACGGACTGCTGGCCGAAGCATACTGGCACAGGGCTTACTGGTATTACAGGCTGGTCAATTCTTACGGGGACGTGCCTTTCATCAACAGCGAGATTTCGGGGGCCAAGCTCGATTTTTACACGCATAGCCGCTGGACTATCCTGGAAAAAATAAAGACAGACCTTGAATTTGCGGCCGAATGGCTGCCGGCGTCAGCCGGTCCGGGAGTGATCACAAAAGGCGCCGCCGATCACCTCCTGTCAAAAGTTTACCTTGCCAACCTGGAGTATGACAAAGCGATTGAAGCCTCGTCAAGGGTCATCAACGGCCCTTACGCCCTTGTAAACCAGAGATTCGGGATCGATGCCGATAAGCCCGAGCGCAACCTGATATGGGATCTGCACCGTCCCAGAAATTTCAATATACCGGCCAATACCGAAACCATCCTGGCGACGGTCGATCGCTTTGAAGCTCCAACAGATGCGCGTACGGCCGGGCTTTATACGATGAGGCACTATAATTGCCAATGGTTTCAACCACAGGTACTCGACAGCGAAGGCAAGGTAGGAATGGTAGCCAGCGGCCCCATGTATGATTCGCTCGGAAGAGGAAATGCCAATGTGAGGCTGACCCATACCTACCAGTACGGAATCTGGAATTACAAGGGCGCCACCTGGAGAAACACAACGGATCTCCGCCGCGCCGATATCAACTGGGTCGATATACATGAACTGCGTTATAACAACCCCAATTCCAAAGATTACGGGAAGCCTATCGATATCAGATACCTGGCCAACCCGATCGATACTTTCAAGCATGTATATGCCATGCCTCACTACATCATGTACGTACCCCAGGATGATCCTAAAGCGCAGCCTTTCGGAGGACACGGAGATTGGTATGTATTCAGGCTGGCGGAGACGTACCTGATCCGGGCGGAAGCCTATTTCTGGAAAAATCAGCTGACCGAGGCTGCGGAAGACCTCAACAAGGTGCGCCTGAGAGCAAAAGCGCTGCCGGTTCCGGCAGGTGAGGTAACCCTTGATTTTATCATGGACGAAAGGGCGCGTGAGCTGTTTGCCGAGGAGCCGCGCCATTCCGAGCTGGTCAGGGTTTCGTATATGGCGGCCAAATCAGGCTACGGAGGCTATAACCTGGACGGCTTCAGCCAGAAGAATTACTATTACGACCGGGTCATGAAGTATAACAATACCTACGAAAAGAAGATCGAGCTTCTGGGGAACGTCGCCAACCTGGCGCCTTTCCACGTCCTCTGGCCGATTCCTTCCAAAGTAATCACCGCCAATACCATGGGAGTGATCAACCAGAACGAAGGCTATGACGGAGCCGCCCATAATGTGCCGCCGCTGACGACTATCGAATAAGGGCTTACGATGCCTTCGCCGTTTAAAAAAGCGGGATACCGGGAGATTCCGGTGTCCCGCTTTTTTAAGATCGCTCAATCCTTGCTTCCCAGCAGTCCGTTCCAGACAAGCGCGGCCAGGATGCCGCCTATAACCGGCGCCGCTATAAAGACCCATACCTGGGCAAGAGCGGTGCCTCCCACCAGCAAGGCAGGGCCAAGGCTTCGCGCAGGGTTGACGGAAGTGCCGGTAATGGGTATACCTACCAGGTGTATCAGCACGAGCGCAAGGCCTATGGCGACCCCGGCAAAGCCGCCGGGGGCAAGCTTGTCGGTAGCGCCGAATATGACGATCAGGAAGATGAAAGTGAGCACTATTTCAGCCAGGAAGCCCGCGCCGAACGTAAATTTCCCCGGGGAGGCCTCATCGTACCCGTTCTGCCCTAACCCGTTCACTGCCAGGTCGTAGCCGGGCATTCCGCCTGCCATCAGGTACAGTATCCAGGCGCCCAGCACTGCGCCGACCACCTGGGCTGCTATATAAAATACAGCATCCTTCGCACTTATTTTCCCTGAAACCAGCATGGCGATCGTTATGGCAGGATTGATATGGCACCCCGATACCGGGCCGATCGCGTAAACCATTACGAGGACAGCAAGACCAAAGGCGAGCGAAATACCCGCAAACCCTATGTGGCTGCCCGCGATGACAGCGCTGCCGCAGCCCATAAGAACCAAAACAGCCGTACCGATCAGTTCAGCAGTATACTTTTTCATATCTGTTATAAAATAGGTGGAAACTTGTAGAACTTCCTTATGACTTGGTCGGGCAACAATTGGTCACCTCAAAAGCAGACAAATATTAAACATTTATGATTTTATTTAAAAAATTCACGAAACAGCTGGTAGCAGGTAGCTGCTCTTTTGTGAAAAATTGCGAAATTGAAGCCGACAACCTGCAGCAAAAATGAGCGAAATAAAGACCCGGCCTACCGGCCAAGATGTGGAAGAGTTCATCCGGTCCTTTGCCGATACAGAACAAAAAAGAAAAGACAGCTTCGAGCTGCTGTGCCTGATGCGGGAACTCACCGGAGAGGAACCGAAAATGTGGGGCCCGTCCATTATCGGATTCGGACATTATCACTACAAATCCGAAAAAAGCAGGCAAGAGGGAGACTGGCCCCTGGTAGGGTTCTCGCCGCGG
This sequence comes from Cytophagaceae bacterium SCN 52-12, assembly GCA_001724175.1. Taxonomy (GTDB): domain Bacteria; phylum Bacteroidota; class Bacteroidia; order Cytophagales; family Spirosomataceae; genus Ravibacter. Next base: position 3,714 of record MEDT01000033.1, read on the forward strand.
AAAGCTGCCATTTCATTGTATGTCTATACCGGATCTCCGGAGCACGGGCATCTTCTGAAAGACCTGGGCAAATTCAAAATGGGCAAAGCCTGCATATACGTAAAAAAACTGTCCGACATTAACCAGGAAGCACTCAAAAAGCTTATGCTGGAAACAATCGGCTACCTGCAGGACAAGTACGGGAAGTAGCTCACAATACCCCGATTCCATCATTTCTTCTGGGAGCCCGGCTTACCGGGCTATACATGCTCACACCTACATCATAAGCAAAATCTATATAATCATAGAACTTATCATTTTGCTTTATAATCACACCCTGGATAACTTTGTTGTGTTCCATCGATTTTATTCATCTGACAGTCCATGGCCGGTCTCAAAGCTGATCGCTCCAAGCTGACAGCTCGCAACAGTTTTATCTTTAACAAAACCTTTTTCTATTAATGGAAAACATTTCAAATGATGTCAGCAAGTGTCCGTTTCACGGGGGAACGCAGAAAGTCAATGTCTCGTCGGGCGGCACACAGCATCACGAATGGTGGCCGAATCAGCTGAACCTCAATATACTGCGTCAGAACTCTTCACATTCGGATCCTATGGGCAAGGATTTCAATTACGCCAGGGAATTCAAAAGCCTGGACCTGGAAGCCGTCAAGGCCGATCTGCGCGCACTTATGACGGATTCCCAGGATTGGTGGCCGGCTGATTTCGGACACTACGGGCCTTTCTTTATCCGCATGGCCTGGCACAGCGCCGGCACCTACCGGATAGCCGACGGGCGCGGAGGCGCAGGCGCCGGTCAGCAGCGCTTCGCTCCTCTCAACAGCTGGCCCGACAATGTCAGCCTGGATAAAGCGCGCAGGCTGATCTGGCCTGTCAAGCAGAAATACGGGCGCAAGATCTCATGGGCCGACCTCATGATCCTGACAGGCAATGTCGCCCTGGAATCGATGGGCTTCAAAACATTCGGCTTCGCAGGCGGCAGGGAAGACGTATGGGAACCCGAGCTTGACGTTTACTGGGGTTCGGAAAAGACCTGGCTGGGCGGCGACAAACGTTACTCGGGCGATCGCGACCTGGAAAACCCGCTGGCGGCTGTCCAGATGGGTTTGATTTATGTGAACCCGGAAGGCCCGGACGGGAACCCGGACCCGGTCGCATCAGCCCGTGATATCCGTGAGACATTCAAACGGATGGCTATGAACGACGAAGAAACAGTAGCGCTGATCGCCGGCGGGCATACTTTCGGAAAAACGCACGGAGCCGCTTCTGCCACACACGTCGGCCCCGATCCCGAGGCGTCTCCCATAGAAGCCCAGGGACTCGGCTGGGCCAGCAGCTACGGAGCGGGCAATGCCGGCGATACGATATCCAGCGGGCTGGAGGTTACCTGGACCAGCACGCCTACACGATGGAGCTCCAATTTTTTCTGGAATCTTTTCGGTTACGATTGGGAGCTGACGAAAAGCCCGGCGGGCGCTTACCAGTGGATCCCGACAAACGGAGCCGGCGCCAATTCCATACCTGACGCGCACGATCGCACCAAACGTCATGCACCGACCATGCTGACTTCCGATATTGCGCTGAGAGCTGATCCCGCTTATGAGAAAATAGCGAGACGTTTCTATGAAAATCCGGAAGAGTTTGAAGATGCTTTTGCCAGGGCATGGTTTAAGCTGACCCACCGCGACATGGGTCCCAAATCCCGTTATCTCGGCCCCGAGATACCTGCGGAAGATCTCATCTGGCAGGATCCCCTTCCGGAAGTCGACCACGAATTGATAGACGGGCATGATATAGCCATATTAAAATCGAAGATCCTTGATTCCGGGCTTTCCGTGTCAGACCTGGTTTCCACGGCATGGGCTTCGGCCTCCACCTTCCGCGGCTCGGACAAACGCGGCGGAGCCAACGGGGCCCGCATACGCCTGGCTCCCCAGCGATATTGGAGTGTCAACGATCCTACCCGGCTTGCAAGGGTGTTCGATGTGCTTGAAAATATCGGGGAAGCGTTCAATAGCGCTCAAACCGGGAATAAAAAGGTTTCTCTCGCCGACCTCATCGTACTGGCGGGGTGCGCAGGTGTGGAAAAAGCAGCCAGGGACGCGGGACACAATGTTACCGTTCCGTTTACGCCAGG
>MEDT01000034.1 GCA_001724175.1 Cytophagaceae bacterium SCN 52-12
CAAAGAGTAGAAAATGGTTTGTCCTTCTCTTTTCCCTTCAATGACGTTTCCGTCTTTTAGTTTTCTGAGGTGTTGCGAAACGGCAGGGATGCTCATTCCGAGAATGTCTGAAAGGTCGCAAGGGCAAAGTTCATTTTCTTCTTCTAAGAGAAATAAGATTTTCAGCCTTACTTCGTTTCCTGCCAATGCTAAAAGTCCACTCAGTTGGGTGAATGCCTTGTCGTTGGTTTGAAGTATTTCTCTACAATTGTCTATTTGAACCTTGTCGGCAAACACTCTGATACACGATTGGTTGTTTTCCATAATTTTCTTGTTTAGGATTAATAACGCAACATAGATACAAATAGTTTTCTTATTTAAGCAAATTCTTAAATAAAGTTTCCAACAAGTCTTTTGTCAGCGGTGGGTGATTTAGCTCTTTTGGTTTTTTTAGGGTTGGCTTTTGTGTCGGCAAAAACCAAATGTGCTAAATGTGCGGTGGGTTTTAGGGTGACGCCCAACGTTTTGGCGCTTGGCGCAGTGGCGGATTTCGGAGCACAAAACTGTCAATACACCACAAAAGTTGATGCGAGGTAGAATGTACAATTAACCACTTTACCCGCCATTGAGCCAAACGCCTGTTATGTGTAGCTTTTTTTAAGTTGTTCAATATACTCATTATATCTATTCTCTAATATGTCCTTATGAATTAGTCCGTTGATAAATCTCTCAGGGATAGAAGTAAAACCGAATTTAGCTCCTAAAATACTACCAGCAACACAAGCATTTGTGTCTGCATCGCCACCTTCGTTAATTACTTTAAGTATACCGTTTTCAAAGTCTTTAGCATTAAAATATGCCCATAAACCTGCTGACATAGCTTTTAAAGTATAACCTATTGCTGTTGGCTCATCTAGGTCTAATTGTTCAATGTCTGATGTAAGAGATATTTCAATGAATGATTTTATTCGATTATCATACTTATCTGCAATATGGCAAAGTTGTTTAGCGTCCAAATATTGGGATTCGTTAAGAATGTTTGCAATTAGAAGCGTTACAACAACACAAGACCCAATACATCTATTGTCCCAGTGCGTAACCTTTGAAATTTTTTCCGTGTTAATTACAACTGAATTGTAGTCCCAAAATTCGTAAGTTCCGAGTATTGAAGTTCTCATTATTGCACCGTTTGATGCGTTCTGTTGTTTAGAGAGTTTCCATACTAGTTCTGCTGCTTTGTGAGGATAAAAAGTGAATTGAGGCATTGAAACGACTTTATAGACAGTCTGCCCAATTCCCATAGGAACACCTTTAAACCATTTGTATAGTTCGTTAGCAAAAGATAATTCGTCTACATTTTGGTTATTGAGAATTGAGTCGCAAATGCATAAAAATTGGTCTGTATCGTCAGTCCAGTCACCAATTTTCCAACGTTTCCTATGCTTGTCTTGAATAATTTGAGAATAGTCTGTAAGTCCTTTAGGGTAGTAGTCAGAAACCTCCTTTTTGCTTAAAAATTCAGTCCCAAGTCCTAAAGCGTCACCAATAGCTTGTCCATAAAAAACACCCTTTATTTTATCTAATTGCTCTTCGGTCATTCTTTAAAAGTTACACATAACGTCCCGCAGCTACCAGAAGGGCGGGATTTAGAACGATAAACTTTCAATAACAACAAAATTATGATAGAAGAAAAAAACATCAATGAACTGCAAAAACCCGCCTTTTTGGTAGGTGCTGTTAGCGGGAGTTTTTCTATTGTTCCAGAAGATAAGGAGTTTAAGTTTGAAAAACTTTGCCCCTACTGTAATGGAGATTTAACATATCGCTGTAATGGTTGGGAGCAAGATGATAACGGCTTGTGGATGGCAGACAGCTTTGATATGGAATGTTCAACAGAACCCGATATGGAGGATGAAGATGAATGGGAAGAATGGATGCAACAACATTCAGATATGCCTTATGTAAATCAATTGCCAGTAGATGAAAAAGTCAAACGATATATTAACGGTAAGTATCGGTTTGATGTCAAATAAAATTACCGCTAACGGTTTGCAGCTAAACGCAGGCAGGGCTTAAACCACTGCACTTTCTACGAAGAACCGCAGACAAATATACTACTTTCCTGTCCTACGAAGCACGAAACCCCTGCTTGCGTTTAGGTGCTGTTATGCCTTCGTTGTTCTTTTTCGTCCGTTGCGGTGGGACAGCCATACTCTTTGGCAAGTTTTGGCTTGTGTGGCTGGATTGAGCGACTTGCCAATGTGTATGGATGTGAAGGGTGGGTTTGTTCTTGTCTAAAGGTAATAGCTGAAAAGTCTGAAAAAATAGAAACTTAAATACAATAACGCTAATCCGCTTATAATTTGAATACTCTTCCTTAACCAAGTCAATTTGGCAATTTTTGAAACAGAGCTTGCAAAAAGTCCAACAATTAAAAAGGGTAGTCCTCTTCCAACCCCAAATAAAAGCGCCAAAATTAATCCGTAAAAAACACTTGCTTTAGCTGCTGCAACAGATAACAATAATAGTAAAGGAGCTGCTGATGTTCCTAAACTAAAAATTGAGCCATATAAAAATGACCCACCTATTCCCGGCTTACGCAGAGATTCAAGTTGGCGTACACGCAAATAAGGTCCATAGAAAGCAATTCCGGCTGCAATTAATGAAATTATACCCATTGCCATTGCCCAATATTTCCCAAAAGTTTCTGTTAGGAAAGCCCCTAAATAACCTGCAATAGCTCCCAATAATGTTAAACAAAATACAATGCCTAAAAAGAATGAAAAAGTTATAGAAAAACCTGTTTTAGATTCACGAACAGAAGCACTACCAACATAGCCCGCAAAACCAAGTCCAACGGGTAATGTGCAAGGACAAACGCCACTTGATATTATACCTGCCAACAAAGCAATCCCTAAACTGACAATAGAGCCTTCTTGAAGTGCGCTTATAAATTGAGTTAAAAAATCCTCTAACATCATTCTTCTAATTTTTGTATGTCGCCAGCCTTATAACCTAGTTTATTTATACTGTTTTTCAATTGCTCTGTGGTAACTTTTTTAGGGTCATAAGTTACTATGGCATTTTTGTCTTGAAGGCTGACCTTTACATCCTTCACCCCATCAATACCCGACAGGGTCTTTCTTACATTTGCCACGCACGACATACAAGACATACCTTCAATGGGTATAATTACTTTCTTTTCATCCTCTACCAATTGAGATGCATCATTTCCTGATGGATTTTGTTGGCAACCTGCAAATGCAGGTGTGATTAAGATAAAGGATAGTATGAGCAATAAATTCTTTATTAGTTTCATAATTTTTATTTTAATTTTATTGAATTGTATATCCTGATTTTTTCAATGTAGATTCAAGGTTTTCTGCATTAGTTTTCTGAGGGTTAAACACCACACGAACTAGTTTTTTCATCACCGTTGTTTCTATCTTTTCTACCCCTTCTTCTTTTTTCAGAATATCTGTAATTTTTTCTGCACAGCCTCCACATACCATATTCGAAACTTTAAAACTTATTTCAGTAGATGTGGCTGAGGTTATTAATGAAATGCTTTCAAGTTTCAATGTTCTTATACGGAGCGTATTAATTAAGATAGCAAAAATACTGACAATCATTATTGCAATGGCAAACATTGGTGTTATCAAACCAAGTGTTGCAAGCAACATTCCAACTATATTAAATAGCACAGCAACAATCACATTCCCGGTCATTGTTTTATAACTTGCTTTACCTAAAATAACAGCATTTAAAACATCTATCAATCTGTCGCCAATTAGTATAACACCGGCAGATTCTATAGCAACGTCAGTTCCTGCGCCAATTGCAATCCCTACATCTGACTGAGCCAAAGCAGGTGCATCATTGATTCCATCACCAACCATTGCTACCTTATAACCTTTCTTTTGTAATGTTTCAATTGCAGTAGCTTTTTCATCCGGCAATAACTCTGCCTGTACTTCATCAAACCCAAGCCATTTTCCAATGGGCTCGGCAACTTGCTTAGCATCACCTGTAAGCATTACTGTTCTCATCCCTCTTTTTTTCATTTTTGCAATTACTTGTTCGGCTGTTGGGCGTGGTGTATCTTGTAAACCAATCACACCTATAACATCATTCGCCTTACAAATAAGTACAGCGGTTTTTCCTTCACTGCCTAAGTCCTGTATTATACTTTTGTGTTCAATAGAAACATTTATTTCATTTTGTTCAATAAAAGAAAGGTTGCCGGCCAATATCGTTTCCTCATTAATTTTTCCAGTTACACCTTTACCTGGGATTGCTTTAAAATTATTGATGGGTAGCTTAGGAATACCTTCATTTTGTGCAAAGTAAGAAATAGATTTACCTATCGGGTGTTCTGATTTACTTTCCAATGCTTCAGCAATCGACAATAATTCCATTCTATTTCCTTTCAAGACACGAACGTCTGTTACGGTAGGTTTGCCATAAGTAAGTGTACCGGTTTTATCAAAAACAATGGTATCTATTTTTGATAATCCATAAAATACTTCACTTGCTTTCACTAAAAGTCCAATGGAAATTCCTTTACCTCCAGCTATAGCAGCGAGCATTGGTGTGGTGATTCCTAATGCACAAGGGTAACCCATAATGATGGTGGTGAGCAAAACAAGTGTTGCCTGAATGTAATTGCCCGTTGAAACGCCCCAAACAACAAATGCAATAGCAGCAACGATAAAAACAACCGGACCATAATAGTTCATTAACTTATCTGCTAACAATTCAACCGGTGGTTTTTTTTCAGCTATACGACTCATTATACTAACTACCTGATTCAGGAAACTGTCCTCTCCAATTTTAGAAACTTTAATTTGTAAAGCACCATCGAGATTTAAAGTGCCACCAATTACCAAACTATCCACCTCCTTAAACGCAGGAGTACTTTCGCCTGTAAAACTTGCCTCATCAACACTTCCATCACCATCCAGTACTACGCCATCTAAAGGGATCCGTTCACCAGGTCTAACTTCCACTATTTCACCAACCTCTATATCATTGGTTAACACATTAACCCATTGCACACCGCGTTTTACCCTGGCTTTGGCGGGTTGCAGGTTCATTAACTTACGTACTGCATCAGAGGCTTTTTTACGGGTATTTAATTTGAAATATGCAAAGAAAAGGTGAAGGGACATTAGCCAAGCCGCTACCGGCAAAAAGTTCGGTAGTTCAGGATTGAAAAGAGAATAAATACCTACAATATAGGAACCCCAAGCTCCGGCAGATAATAACACATTGGCATTAATTACCCTTTGGCTTATTGCCATTATCGTTTTCCGCAAAATAGGGTATCCTACCCAAAGCAAAACAAAAGATGCAATGACCAAACTAAAATAAGCCGGGTATGGTTGAGGTAATCGAAACAGGTTTAATGGGTCAACCAATAAACCAATGACAGAAGCCACCATCCCAATAGTGCCACGTTGCTTAATTAGGCTGAAAAGGTCTTCATCTGTTTTATACTGTTGTGCTTCTGTA
>MEDT01000035.1 GCA_001724175.1 Cytophagaceae bacterium SCN 52-12
GTTGTATTCTTATAGATCTCGACAGTGCCGGTAATTCTGTGCCTGAAAGCTGCGAAGTCGAGTCCGAGATTCCTGGTAACGGTGGTTTCCCATCTCAGGAGCGGGTTGGCAAGAACGCTGTTGGGCCGTAGAAAAGGTGTCGGTGACGCTTCCGACCCTTCGATGAAGAGTCTTCCGGTTTGGACCGCAAGCGTTTTGCGCCATGCGTTGTCGGCAATCCGGTTGTTCCCGGCCGACCCCAGGCTGAAGCGGAGCTTCAGGTCGTCGAGAAAGGACTTGGCGCCCGACATAAAGCTTTCGTCGGAGAGTCGCCATGCGATGGCCGCAGACGGAAAAAATCCCCATTGGTTCCCGGGTGCGAATTTGCTTGAACCGTCCGCGCGCAAAGTAGAGGAAAACAAGTATTTGCCTTTGAAATCATAGTTGACGCGGCCGAAAAACGAAGAGAGCTTCACGGCGGCATTATCAGAAGTGGTGATCGGATCGGCCATCCCCAATTGCATCATGCTCAAAGCACTTGCCGCGTCAATATATTTTGGCAGGTACCTGACAGAAGAGATGATATTGTCCGACTTTTCATGATTCAGCTCCTGGCCCACCATGATGTTGACGTTGCTGCCTGGAAAGAGGTCATTTTTGGCATAGGTGAGCACGTTGGCGATCCTGTAGCTGCCTTCGTTCCTTTTGTCTATGCTGGCAAGCGGCTGCGTGCCGGTGTTGATCGCATTGGATGTATTGATCCCGTAAAAACGATTGTTGGTCCTGAATAAATACTGCCTGCCGAATTCGAGCCGGTAGGTAAGGTTGGCAGGAAGCTTGATATTAAACGCTCCGTTAAGGTTCAGGGTTTGCTGGTTCTGCCTGCGGTAGTCATCGAGTGTCTGTTTGAGCGGATTAATGGTGAATCCGCTCACAATCTCAAATTCGTCTTCCGACATGTCGTTGTCCACAAATTCGCTGAAGCCCTCGACAGGCCTGAATTGTACGGCATGCGCCAGGCGGGCATTAGATGAAGTTCCGGCCCCTTTGAGACGCATATCAGAAAACCGGGTGTTAAGATCGAGACTCAGCCACTTGTTGATCTGACTGTTCGTCCTGATCGTCAGGTTGGTTCTGTTGAAACCCGATCCGATCATCACCTCGTTTTCGTCATTGCGCGTCAGGCTTATATTATACTTGGTGACTTTGTTGCCCCCGGACAACGACAAATTGTTGGACAGGCTGTTGCCGATCCGGCCGAAAAGCTGCTGCTGCCAGTTGGTGCCGTTCATTTCCTTGTAAAGATGTATATCCCTGAAATCTCCGAACCAATTGGGGAAAGTCGTGTTGTTGTTGATCAATTCATACTGCCAGAATACATACTCATACGGATCAAGCACATCGTAGTACTTGGTGATTTGCTTCTGACCGTAAAACATATTGTAGCTTACCTTCCCTTTCCCTTCCTGGCCGCCCTTCGTGGTAATGATCACCACCCCATTGGCGCCCCTGGCGCCGTAAATGGCAGTTGAAGATGCGTCTTTCAATACGTCGATGGTGAGGATGTCGGTCGGCGCAATGTCGTTGATATTGCTGACCGGGAAACCGTCGACCAGGAACAGCGGGGAGTTATCCTGGGTGATCGAGCCGCCGCCACGGATCCGGATCTTGATATCCGCATCGGGCGAGCCTTCGGTTTTGGTCACCTGCACGCCAGGCAGCCGCCCCACAATTGCCTGTGCTGCTGAGGTAACAGGTATATCCTTCAGATCTTTCCCCGCGACGGATGCAACCGAACCTGTCAGGTCTCTCCTGTTCACCGTACCGTAGCCGACCACGACCACTTCTTCCAGGTTCTTTTCATCAACTTTGAGATTGATTTCCAGGGAAGTCCGGTTTTCCGTTACCACCTCCTGGGTGAGATACCCTACAAACGAGAAGATCAGGACAGAGCCGGTGTTAGGGACTTCTATGCTGAATTTGCCTGCTCCATCGGTAGTAGTGCCTCTTTGTGTACCTTTGACCAATATGCTCACACCCGGCAGTCCCTCGTTATTCTCGTCTCTAACGATCCCCGATATACGAATGTCGGCAGGCGTCGATATTTCTACCGGTTGCAGATGAGGTATTTTTGGGATTTCGATCGTCTTTCTCAGGATAATCTGGTTATCAAAGACAATGTAAGTTATGCCATGGGGAGTCAGCAAATCTTTAAGTACTTTGTCGACTGTCTGATTGTCGTATGACGCATCGATGCTTTCCATTTTTGGAAGAACCGAGGAATTATAAGTAATGTCGATACCTGATCGTTCTCCTAATAGCTCAATAGCTTTGCTAAGCGGGAAATCATTGAAAGAAATAGAGATCCTCTTCCGAAGCATTTCCTGCGCAGTGCCGTTGGCCCAAGCAACACTTGCCAAAAGGAAGGCCAATATGACTTGTGTGCATGTTATTCTCATAACTTTCAACCAAAATAAAGAGGTTGTAGATTTTTTATTCATAGATTTAAATGTTTTTTGTTAAAAAACAACAGCATCCTGCCCCCTGTGAAAACAGGGATGAGCCTAGCCTTGCAGGATTCGGGCTGAGAGTGGTACCAGCACTTTCAGCCTTTTTTACGAAATTGTTTATTTCCTGGGTTCCGTATTTTACATAAAGGTTAGCGGTTAAAGGTTAGTTTAATAATTACATCCGGACGTACTGATAGTGACCTGGCCGTCGGCCATCCTGAAAGTGGTGCTCGGGCCGATACCTTCGCAGATGATCTTCAACTTTTCGAAAAGAGGTTTATCGTGAAGGGTTGTGGTAAGCGAACAACCCGCCAGCAAATGTTTGTCTACGTTGATCTTGATGGAATAAGCTTTTTCGAGCGCCGACAGTATTTCGGTAACGGGAGTATCTCTGAACCGGTAATTTTCAGAGAGCTCCGGGACAAGGTCTTTATCGGTGATGGAAGAAGACAATTGGACAGCGGCAACAAATTTCCGACTGTTCCGGTCATATACGACTTGTTCGTTTGCAACCAGGTTGACTTCTTCGGCAGCCTTGGTTTCGGGCTTGGGAGCTTTTGAATTCGAAACGGCAACCTTCCCGGTCTTTACCGCAATGGAGAATTGTGACTTATCTGCAAAAGCATTGATCAGGAAGCTTGTTCCCAGCACTTTGGTAACCATTTCGTTTGAATACACATGAAACGGGCTTCCCGGACGTCTTACCACCTCGAAAAATGCTTTTCCCCACAATGTTACTTCCCGTACCGGTCCGAAGGAATCAGGGAATGCTATCCTGCTCGAAGGGTGGAGGAGGACGCTGCTCCCATCGGGCAGCGCAACGGGAATAACCTGTGCGCCGGTATTATGAACCTCCCGCAGGGGGTTGCGCACAGCAGCCAGCTGGGATGCATCAGCGCCGCTTTTGATTTCGATGTCTCTTAAACGGTAAAGCCAGGCTGCAGCCAGTGTGATCAGGACAGCCGCAGCTGCAACTGCGTAGGGACGAAGCCATCCGGATTTGCTCCGGGTATTTTCATCGCGGGTATATTCGTGCCGGTCGCTGCTTTTCGCCAGCTCCAGGTGAATTCTCCCGAGGATTTGTTTTGACTTTTCTTCACTGAGAGCCCTCCCTTCATCTTCGATCATGCGACGATACTCGTCATACATGGAAAGAGCCCATTTTTGCCGGTTATCACGTATCCAGTCGAAGAGATATGACTTCTCCTCAGCGGTAAGCTTACCTTCCGACAGTCTTTTCAATAATTCTTCGATGGGATCCATCCGTTCGGCGTTTTCCATAAATACACCGGACGACGATTTAGGATGGTGAAAAACTGACTTTTTTTTAATCAGTATGCAATCAGCACGAAAAGCAGCGCCAGTTCTATTCCCGCCTTCTGCGAGCTGGTCTGCATGACGCTTTTCCGAATCAGCTTATGCGCTATTTTAAGGTGATCCTTGACAGTATGAACGGAAAGGTTCATTTCAGAAGCAATCTGCTCCAGCTTTTTCCCCCCGAGCCTGTACTGCTTGAAGATCTGCTTCTTCTTGTCCGGGAGCAATTCTATGGCTGCGTATACCTGCAGAAGGCGTTCTTCAAACTCGCTTTCGTCGAGCTCTGCCATGTCCTCGGCAGGATCGATGTGTTTCGGGTAGGCGCCGATGTCGGCCCGGGCCGATCTTTTTATGTACGAAACCGATTTATTGAAGCTTACCACAAACAGCCAGTTGGGAATCCGCTCCGGCTCGAGATTCTCCATGTGTTCCCAGAAAGCGATAAAAACTTCCTGGAGCAGATCTTCGGCGCAGGTGTGGTTTTGAACAATTTTAAAAATATTGGCATATAAGGCCTGATGAAGTTCTGCATAGGTTTCATCGAAACTATCCAGGCGCGATAGCCTGTATTTATCCATTTTGCTGACTGGTGAAGCCTCCATTTTTTATACCTCTTTATCGCCTTCCGTCGGCTGGCATAATGAACTCGGTTGTGAACAAATATAACGATTATGCGTGTTGATTATACAAAATGAAGGTTGATGATAAGGACGAAATTTTCACAGGGAAACCCGTACTGTTCAAAAGCAAGACTTACCGTGCGCCGGAAATGATTATCTTTCGGCTGAATAAACCTGTTACCTGCATTATAACCTGTTACCTATATTACCCAGATCATGAACATTGTCAGCCCCATCGGGTTCCTATTTGGCTTTTTTACTTTTTTTCTTTTCTCTCCCGCCTTTTCGCAGTCGCCTGCACAACCTGGTTACGTAGATATCAAAGTGACGGAAACAGCCGGCATCAGCCTGCGTCGTCCTTTATCGGGGGGTATCCCGCTCGCTGAAGGCGCGGCGCCATCGGGCAGCGAATTCGTGGTGACAGGAGCCGACGGAAAAGAGATTCCTTCCCAATCGCAGGTACTGGCTACCTGGAATGACGGGAGCGCCAGGTGGGTGCTGGTCGATTTCCAGGCCGACCCCGGTAGGGGAAGTACGGAAGCATTCCGTCTTACCTGGAAACCCGGGAAGCGGGCGCTGCCGGCAGAACCGGCGCTGCAGAAGCTGGCGGCAAAAAAAGGACTGACGGCACGGTCGGGTCCGGTGGAGCTGCAAACCACGCCGGGAGCGCTGCTGCGCATATCAAACCGGTTTGACCTGAAATTTTCCCTGAAAGACAAAGCGGGCGTACGGTGTGAAGCCGTAGCTGATTCGGGAATGGTAGAGACAAAAGGTCCGCTCCGCACCACGCTGCTGCTGAAAGGCTCCTTCCTGAGGCCTGACGGGGCCAGGGTGGCGGACTTCCGGCTGAGGGCTTCGGTGTATGCCGGGCTTGAGCAGTTTTACCTGGAACCTCAGCTCCTGGCTCATTCGGATACGGGCATGATCACCTACCTGAAAGACCTGAGCTTCGAATTTCAATCTTCAGGCGGCTATCGATCGGCCGGCTTTGGCGGGCCGATCGAT
>MEDT01000036.1 GCA_001724175.1 Cytophagaceae bacterium SCN 52-12
AATACTGGCCTTCGGAGCCATTCAGAAAAAGCCTGCGGTGATCGAAACCGATAGCGGCGATTTTATAGGTATCCGCCAGAAAATGTTCATCTCCCATTCTTTCGACCACCGGGTCGTAGACGGATCGCTGGGAGGGATGTTCCTGAAGCAGGTTTCGGACAACCTGGAACAATTTGATACGAAGATTACTTTTGAATAGCCGTTCCGGCCTAGTAAAATGCTTAGAATTGCCCTGGATATGGATGATGTGCTGGCGGATACGCACGGCAAGCTTGTGAAGATCATCCTGAAAGATTTTGATACTTCATTGACAGAAAAAGACCTCAACGGCGCTTCGCTAAGGAGCCTGCTGCATCCGAAACAGTACAAAAAGGTTGTAGGCGTATTGAATGCACCCGGCTTCTTCCGGGATATCCCGGTGATGAAAGACGCGGTAGAGGTGGTAAGGGAGCTGTCGGGCTACTACGAGATATTCGTCGCCAGCGCCGCGATGGAATTCCGTAATTCCCTGATCGACAAGTTTGACTGGCTCGATGAGCATTTTCCTTTTATTCACTGGAAAAACCGGGTGTTGTGCGGTGATAAGAGTATATTGAAGGCGCATTACCTGATCGACGACCACGTGTTTAACCTGGCGAACTTTTCGGGTAAAGGAATTCTTTTCAACGCGCCGCATAACCTGGAAGACACGCGTTTTGACAGGGTGATGAACTGGAAAGAGGTAGGGGAGAGATTTTTAGGGAATTCCCGGGATAGGGTTTGAAAAGGAGAAAACAGCAGCGAGGTGTGAAGTTTTAGGTGATAGGTCATAGCCAGGCCGACCGATAAATAAGGGCTGACAGCTGACTGCTGAAGGCTGATAACCTTTTTTACACAGATGAAGCTTTTGTTAATAGAAGACGAGCCCAAGACGCTTCAGTCCCTCCGGCAGGGACTGGAAGAAAACGGTTATGAGGTCGATATCGCATATGACGGGCTTATCGGGCTGCAGCTGGCAAAAAGAGGAGGGTATGCGCTGATTATAAGCGATATTATTATGCCGGGTATGAACGGCCTGGAGCTATGCCGGGAGTTCAGGAAGTCTGATCAGCATACGCCTATCCTGATGCTGTCGGCGTTAGGGACGACTGATGACAAGGTTACAGGGTTGGATGTCGGAGCCGACGATTACCTGGTCAAGCCATTTGAGTTCAAGGAGCTGCTGGCGAGAGTACGGGCGCTGACAAAGCGGGGCTCGGGAGTGGCCCAAACCAGTAGTATCCTGCGTTTTGCCGACCTGGAGGTGAACCTGGACGCGAAGACCGTATTCAGATCGGAGACCAAAATAGAGCTCACCGTCCGCGAGTTCAACCTGCTGGTATACCTGATCCGAAATCAGGGGCGGGTGATTTCCAAGGCCGAGATCGCGGAACGGGTCTGGGATATGAATTTTGATTCCGGCACCAATGTAATCGAAGTATACGTTAATTACCTGAGAAAGAAAGTAGACCGTGATTTCCCGGTAAAGCTTATCCATACTCAATTTGGTATGGGCTATGTGCTCAAAACCGAGTAGCTCATGCAGATAAGAACCAGGCTTACTCTTCAGTTTACATTGCTTGTAAGCGGAATTCTCCTGATTTCGTTTGTCGCCATTTATTATTTTTCCTACATCAATACGAAGGAAGATTTTTACGACCGGCTGCGCTCCAAGGCGGAAGGTACCGCTTCGCTGCTATTGAAGGTAAAGGAGATCGACAATGAATTGCTAAGGATCATCGACGGCACGAACCGAGACCAGATCTTCAACGACAATATGATCATCTTCGACGAGGAAAACCGGGTTATCTATTCCAATATCACACCGCCTTCGAAACCCGCTATCTCTATGTCCAATTTCTGGCTGGACGAGATCCGGAAGGCAGGGGAAATAAGGTACAGCGACGGCGATTACGAGGTTGTAGGGCTTTATTACCGGTATCCCTATAACCGGTCGGTGGTTTTATTTGCGGGCCAGGATCTTTACGGGAAAGCCAACCTGGCCAATTTGCGGACGGTGCTGCTGATCATTTTCCTGGCGGTTACCGCCGTCGTTGCGCTTGCCGGCTGGTTTTTCGCGCAAAGGGCCCTGGCGCCGATCACCAGGGTTATGAATGAGCTGGAAGGAATCCTGCCTCAAAACCTGGGCGTAAGGCTTAAAACGTCAAACAGCAAAGACGAGATCGGAAGGCTGACCGCTACTTTTAATAAATTGCTTGACCGCATAGAAAATGCCTTCCAGGTACAGAAGACTTTTGTAGCCAACGTTTCGCACGAGCTGAAGAATCCCTTAACAAAAATCAATTCGCAACTGGAGGTAGTCCTGCTGAAAGATCGCGAGCCCGAAACGTACCGCCAGACGGTTTCTTCGGTACTGGAGGATATCAAAGACCTGTCGTTGCTGTCTGATTCGTTGCTCGAGCTTGCCAAAGTGAGCGACGACAGGCGGGATCTTCTTACGGAACGGGTGAGGATCGACGACCTGCTTCTCGATCTCCGTACCAAAATGCTCAATATGCAGAACGAGTATTCGGTCGGCATTGATTTCGGGGATCTTCCCGAAGACGACAGCTGGCTTGAGCTCCAGGGAAACACGGAGCTGCTGAAAACGGCTTTTCTAAACCTGATGGATAACGGGTGTAAATTTTCTCCGGACCACTCCGTGCAGGTCCGGCTGGATACGGCTAAAGAGCATATCAAAGTAGAGGTGGCCGATCACGGTGAAGGTATTCCCGAGAGCGACAGGCCCCAGATTTTCCATCCGTTCTTCAGGAGCAACAAAACCGCAGGGGTTAAAGGGTACGGTATCGGGTTGTCGCTGACCGAGCGGATCGTGCGCCTGCACGGCGGGACCATCACCCTGAAAACCGGGCCGGACGGCACTGTGTTTACGGTTGTGTTTAAGAGAGGTTAGTGTGCCAAGGTAGGTCACGCATACATTAGCTTACCTTTGGGTTCCGGTATTAACCTTCCCAATTCTTTGGCTGTCTCTATCCATTCTTCGATAGCTACCATCGCGTTCTGCACAGCTTCTACAGGATTTTTACCGTCGGCCATGCAACCTGCGAGCTCCGGGACTTCAGCGATAAATGATTTATCCTCTTCGCTCCAATAGATGATTATTTCAAAATTCTTCATTTCGTCAGCTTGTATTTTAAGATGATATTTCGAACCTGCTTTACCTGATAAGGTTTTGCTTTTGAGCCATTAGGTTGAATATTTATTATTTCATCGATACCGTCTTTGTAATAAATGTGATGGCTCCCTCTGATACGATGATCAAAACCAAGAGAATCCAAAGTATTCTGAAGATCACCAAAGTTTATGTTTGTATCTGAGGAGCCCGATAATATTGCCGAAAGTATCTTTTCAAGCCTGCTCACCGATCATAAATAGAGTTCCTTACATACAAAGATAGCTATTTTCAGGACTCTCATTATAACACAGGGCTTATCCGGGTATCATATACATATGCTACGTCTCAAGGAATCACCGGTATTTTAGTAAACATAAGCCATAATTTGTCCGATTAACTATCCGTTGTCCTTTCTTGGTCATTTACATATTCCAGAATGTCGCCCGGCTGGCAGTCCAGCGCTTTGCAAATTGCATCCAGGGTGCTGAAACGAATAGCTTTTGCTTTACCTGTCTTTAAGATAGAAAGGTTGGATAATGTCAAATCAACTCTTTCAGAAAGCTCATTCAGAGAAATTTTTCGTTTTGCCATCATCACGTCTAAGTTTACAATGATTGGCATAGCTTAAATCGTTAAGTCATTTTCAGATTTCATATCCAGGGCATTCTGCAGGATTTTTTCAAATATCGCAGCGGCGGTTGCGACTACGACCGAAGCAAAAGTAGTCACGATACACATGGCAAGAAAACCCGCAGGGTCGTCATCCTTATGATGGGTTATCTTTACGTATACTCCCGCGATCACGATGCAAATACTTAATACGATTGCACAATACTTTATGCTCTTCAAAGCCCCGACGGAATCTGACGAGAATACTTTATTTTGCCCGATGTATCCCAGCAACCTGAACGCCTTATACAGCGCAACAAAAAAAGCGATTGATGCTGCGTATGCAAACAGGATTAACGGGTCGGAGTAAATGCTGAACAGGTCTAAGTTTACGGCTCTTCCCTCGGTTAAGGGGAACCGGATCAAAATGGCGAGCGCGACGATGCCGATCAGCACGACGACTACCTGAAGAAATAATGTTGGAATTCTTTTCATAATGATCTCCGGATTTTCAAGTTATATCGCAAACGTAACAAATATTTATTGTTTATCAATAAATATTTGTCCTTTATAGAAAAATTTTATTCGGTTACAACCAAAACAGCCACCCGGGTATCCTATACATACGCCAGCCTGATTTATCAGTTCCGAAAACCCGGCTCATAATATGAAAATTCCAGTTCTTTTTCTGCGATTTGTTATCGGCTTGCTTCTGGTATCCGGATGCAGTGATCCCGGCGCGACAGACAGCCTGGAATGTGTTTCAGGTCTGATCGTCGGAAATAAATGCGGCGTATACGCTTTGAAATTAGATAAACGCCATAACATACCTGACAAGACATGGCAAAAGCCCTTGAATAAAGACGGGAAGAAAGTCTACGAGGACATTGACAACGTAATCGGCCTTTCAAATTTACCTGAAGATCTTCAACGGGACGGGATCAGGGTGTTTGTGAGATTACGTAAAGCAACTGAAGAAGAGAGTGTGATTCCATGCTACACTGACATGCCTCCGCCACCGGCCCCGGTGTACATGGTGCTGGCGGCTGATGATGCAAAATGTCCCTGAGATCCGGGCCTTCAGCGTTATAGACAGAAGTTATTACTTAAATATAGTTGAGATAGAAATGCGATTTGTATATATTATAACAGGGACAGTATTCCTCTTGTCGGCATGTCGCCAACGGGAGCCGGATACCTGCGATGGTGGAGGAATCGGGCTCCCCGTCTGCGATTTAGGGGAATTGAACAGAGAAGATCTCGAAGCGATGCATAAATTATCCAACGAGATCGGTGATGTTGTACATTATACCCGCTTTGGGGCGGAGGAGTCTATAGTGAGAATTAAGCTAAAAGAAACAGACATATACCTGGATCCGTGTAACCT
>MEDT01000037.1 GCA_001724175.1 Cytophagaceae bacterium SCN 52-12
GAATCTTTCAGGCGCGCTTCCGTCCTCATTCAGCCTGGCCAATCCGCCCGATGTTCCGAGCCAGAGCGTCCCGTTTTTATCACTGGTAATTGTATGCACGATGTTCGCATATTTCTCTTTCTCATCAATAAGAAAGTGCTCGAAAGTCGCCTTTCCTCCCATATCCCGGACTAAATCCAGTCCTTTCTGAGTCCCGACCCACAGCCTGCTCCGGCTATCCTCAAAAAGACAGTTTACGGTATCATTGACTATGCTTGCCTGGTTATGCCGGTTATGGCTGAAGGTAGTGAAAGTCTCGTCCTCCCTGTTCAGCAAAGACAGGCCTTTCATGCTGCCGATCCATATCCGGTTTTGAGAGTCGCATAAAACCCCGGACAGATAGCTGCCGGGCAAGCTTTCTTTTTGGGCAGGATCATGACGATACCGCCTGAAAGACCGTGTGTCATACCTGAGCAGCCCGTAAGTCGTAGCAAACCAGATGAACCCTTCCCGGTCCTGCGTGATGCCCAATGCAGCGTCTGTAAACCTCCCTCCTTTTTCCGACAAATGGTAAAACGCCTGCGCCTCGCTCCTCCGGTTATTCAATACGGCGGCAAACAGCAGGCAAAACAAAAAAAACCTCATTAAGACAAGTATTTCCCCGTGAATGGACAAGAAAAACATCCCTATTCTGCAAACAGATCAAAAGTTACGATTTTTACCGATAATCCCGCTCATCCATTTCGGAAACGATTTGAAATTATACCCGGACAGGGAGGTTAAACGATCAATATTATACTTTACTGTCCTCCGTGAATATATCACCCTTTATTGAAGAAATTTTCCCCCTCCTGTTTCTAAAACTATAACGGTATTTGTAGTAAAAAAAAACAAGGTATATCGAAAGTTCTCTATCAGGAGAATCGCAGAGTACCAGCCCCCCAACTGCTTTAACTTATTGGAAGTGATGCGACAGCTATATACATTTTTACTACACGCGGTATTAATGTTATTCGCCTTTAAGCCTGCTCAGGCGCAGGGTACGGAAAAGGCAATCCTGAGCGGAGCTAGCCGGGATTGTCCCGCGCTGTATGCCAGCACCCGTATGACTACCGTGAACAATACCGTAGACGGACCGGGAATTCCTGCCTCCGGGAATATCGCGTCTTCCATTCTGGCGCCTGGCGCTATGTACAATTCGCACTTCGGCCATTACCTGAGCTTCCTGTATAAGCAGGTTCTGTGTATATGCTCCCTGTATTGGCTATTGGCCGGATATCGCCGTTATCGTCCGAACCGGATTGCGGATAATAGCCGGAACCTGTATGAGAAGTAGAAGATAGCCCCCCGATCTTCTACTTCTCATACAGGTATTTCACGCCAGCTCCACGGCTCGCAAAAACTTTCATCATACCAAACAATTGTCACCATTCCGCAAAGGATCCGTCCGCATTCCGCCAGACCGGGTTTTTCCAGGTATGCCCGATCTTCGCCATCTCGATCACCTTTTCCTCATCTATATCCAGGCCCAGGCCGGGCTTTTCCGGCAAGCCGATATAGCCATCCTCCACTTTCAGCGCTTCGGGGTTCCTGACATAATCGATCAGGTCGATTTCCCCGTTATAGTGGATCCCCATGCTGGTTTCCTGGATAAAGGCATTGATGCTCACAAAATCGAGGTGGAGCGCTGCCGCAAAAGAGATCGGGCCCAGCGGGCAATGCGGGGCAATCGCCACATCGTATGCTTCAGCCATAGCAGCAATCCGCCTGACTTCAGAAATACCTCCGGCATGGCTCAGATCCGGCTGCACGATATCGACCGACCTGTCCTCGAAAAGGTGCTTGAAATCCCAGCGGCTGAACATCCTTTCGCCTGTTGCGATGGGCGCGCTCGTCATTTGCTGTAGCACCTTAAGCGACTCATTGTTCTCTGATAAAATGGGTTCCTCTATAAACATGGGTTTCACCGGCTCCAGCTCTTTCATAATCGCCTTGGCCATCCCCCTGTGGATACGGCCATGAAAATCCAGCCCGATTCCTATTTCATTCCCGACAGCTTCCCTCACCAGGGCGGCCCGCTCTATAATCTCGTCAACCTTCCGGGGAGTATCGATCCACTCCATATCGGAAGAAGCATTCATTTTAACCGCCTTGAAGCCGGCTGCTACACGGGCGCGGGCGGCTTCAGCTACGTTTTCCGGCCGGTCGCCGCCAATCCAGCTGTAGATCTTCATACGATCTCTCACAGCTCCGCCCAGCAATTCGTACACCGGAACTTCCAGTGATTTCCCCCTGATATCCCAGAGCGCCTGGTCGATCCCCGATATCGCGCTCATCAGCACCGGGCCGCCGCGGTAAAAACCGCCGCGGTACAGCACCTGCCAGATATCCTCGATCCGCCGGGCATCCTGGCCGACCAGGTAGGAAGCCAGCTCCTCTACAGCCGCTTTAACGGTATCTGCCCGGCCCTCCACAACCGGCTCACCCCAGCCATATAAGCCGTTATGAAGGGTGATTTTAACAAAGAGCCATCTTGGAGGCACCTTAAACAACTCTACACGGGCAA
This sequence comes from Cytophagaceae bacterium SCN 52-12, assembly GCA_001724175.1. Classification (GTDB taxonomy): domain Bacteria; phylum Bacteroidota; class Bacteroidia; order Cytophagales; family Spirosomataceae; genus Ravibacter. The sequence continues at coordinate 2,546 of MEDT01000037.1, forward strand.
TCTGGAAATCCTTGCTGATCGTCATATGCTTTTAATTTCTAATCTTTAATTCTCCTGAGCAACAAAGCCGCTGATCCGGGTTCTATACTTGGCATACATACCGGCGCCGGGACTAAAATTTTCCAATATAGCTTTTATAATTGTACTGATATTTCTTACTTGGCAGCAATTCTCTTTCACAAATCCCATTTCAAATGGACAACCTGCATGTTTCCCGGAGAGCTTTTATCAAAAATACATCCATAGCAGCGGCGGCGGTTCCCTTTTTGCCGGCCGACCTGCTGAAAGGGACCGGCAGCCAGGATGTGCCGGTTCCGAAAATTCACGTTTTTTCGAAACACCTGCAATTTTTGGACTACAATGCCATGTCGGAGGCCGCCAGAGAAATCGGCTTCGACGGGATTGATCTGACAGTCCGCCCCAAAGGGCACGTGCTCCCTGAAAAAGTAGAAGAAGATCTGCCGAAAGCGGTCGACGCCATGAAGAAGGTCGGGTTTACGCCTTCCCTGTTTTGTACGGCGGTAGAAAGCGCCGTCAATGCCCCGGATGTACGGCTGCTGCAAACGGCGGCCGGGCTCGGGTTCCGGTATTACAGGATGAACTGGTATCGCTACCCCGACAACCAGACCATGCCCCAGGCGCTGGACAGCTTTGCCGATAAGATCGGCGGCCTTGCCAAGCTGAATAAAAGGCTGGGACTGACCGGGTGCTACCAGAACCACGCCGGAATCCTGATCGGTTCGCGAAAATATGGGATCGCAGTACGATATCCGGCATGCAGTGGTCGAAGGAGGATTATCCTGGCAGAATGGCCTGAACCTCATCATGCCGAGGATCAGGACCATTGTCCTGAAAGACTTTGTATGGACCCAGCGATCTGGAAAATGGGTTACCCAGAACGTGCCTTTCGGGCAAGGCATGGTAGATTGGGACGCCTATTTCAAAATATTGAAAAAAAATAATATCCGGGTTCCTTTCTGCCTCCACTTCGAATATCCTTTAGGCGGGGCGGAAAGCGGCTCGGTAAGAATTACCGCCGATCCCAATACCGTCTATGAAGCGATGAAGCGCGACCTGGCAAAGGCGAAGGAAGTATGGGAAAAAGCATAGCGCGGCCTGCCGCTACTCCTCAGATGGCAGCGATTTCCAGATGGCCCTGAATTTTTCCAGGCAGGTAAATTTAAATTTATTGAATTTAGCGGGATTATCGAACCCCATACGGTTACGGATCTCCTCGAGGCCGTATCCGACATAGGCCCAATCCAGGATCAGCTCCTTACATGCCGGACACATGCTGTCGAGCACCTTCCCTACCCGCCGCATCGTTTCCAGCCCCTCGAGCTTGCCGGCGACGTTCGGCACCGGATCGGGATATTCCGGCAGCGTATCCGTATAAATGACTTTCCCGCCGCTGGCCTTCCTGACCTCGTCTATAACCTTAAAATAATATAACCTGAAAAGATAGGTCGAAAGCTTGCTTCGTCGTTTGAATTTGCCGCTTTCGACATGCTCAAAAACCAGGAGGACGGAATCTATATAAATATCCTGCAATACGTCTTCGTCGAGTCCTGTTTCGAGACAAAACCTGTTTACAAAACCCCGGTGAAGGTCAATAAACCGTCTGAGTATCTCGCTCTTGCGACCGGGGCCTTTGTCTGCCAGGCTGTAGACTTCCTCTTCAATGGAAGGTAAACATTCAATATTACTGATCATAGAGGGTTGGGGGAATAAGGGAAGGGTTCTCGGCGGCGATCTGCCGGATCAGGCCGTTGTCTGCCAAATTGGGAGCCTCCAGGAAAGGCTTGTCCGGGGGACAATTCTACACAGCATAAAAAACGCAGTAAAGCATGATCAAACAGAACTATTACGAAGCAATCACATAGAATACATTGCAAATGTAATGTTTATACATACTACATCAATCAAATATTTTCTATAAATAGAATAATTTATTTAACGGTAAACAGCTTGCGCCGGCAACGAAAAAAGAACGGTCCTCTCCGGCTTCAAAATGGCTTTTTCCTGAATATCTCAAAAAAAATACACCCATCCGGAATTTAAGCGCGACTTCCACGACTAATAAGGGGTAGCAGTGCCCCGGGGTTCCGGCAATGCAAGCTATTATCCCTGTAATCTCTAATCTCAACTGTGATGAAAACCGTAGCCGATCTCTATTTCAAGTTCTTGTAACAATTATTAACAATACTTTGCTTTCCAGGCAGTCCGTCGATTACACTTACCTATAAACGTCGGTGTGAAAACGGCCGCGGATCCCTATTGCCTTATATTTTCCGTACTTCCCGCAGATCGCCGGCAAACGTTTGTCGTCCGTCCGCGAAAACCCAAAGGATATATGAAAACATTCCTTAGCAGCCTTTTCCTTGTTTCGGGGCTTTACAACGTAGTGTATTCACAAAGCAATGTATCCAATGCTACTGCAACAGGGGCCGGAAACCATGCCGACGTAGTGCAAAACGGCGAGCAGCACAATTCGCTGATCCGGCAGGAAGGTATAAATGGCCCGGGGCACAAAAACCAGGCGGTGGTAAGGCAGGAAAATCTCGGGGAATTGTTTTCAAACGAATCGGAAATTTTTCAATACGGCACCAGGCATGAGTCGAAGGTACTTCAGAAGGGCGACAACAAAATAGAAGTTTTAGTAGGTGAATCATCGGCGCCGAATAGCAATAATACTACCTATGCCGACCAGCGCGGCGACGGCAACGATGCCGCCCAGCGCATTCTGGGTACAAATGCTACAGAAACAAAACTCGACCTCCGTCAGTTCCTGAATCAGAATACCGGCATTCAGGAAGCTACGGATTCAAGAAAATCTATCGGAGAAGGAAAGCAGAACGGTGTCGGCAACAGGCTTGAACAAAGCCTGGAAGGTTTCCAGAATCATATTAAAATTGACCAGGTCGGGAGCCTCAACGAATCCTACCAATGGGTAGACGGCTACCTGAGCGGGAACAACACGGGAAACATCGGGCAGTATGGAGATCAGAATGTGGCATCGGTCAGAACTGAAGGGAATTCAAACTCTTTTGAGGCCACTCAAAACGGCAACCTCAATACTGTCGGCGGCCCGGATATCCTGCTCCCCGGCGCGGCTCTCCAGGAAGGCGACCGGAATCAGGTCCTGATTTATCAGCTCGGCAACCATAATAGCGCCAGCCTTTCACAGGAAGGCAATGACAACCGCATAGCCGGCCCGGAGCCGGACGTATTGGGTGCCGCGCAAATCGGCAACTTCAACGAGATAGAGATCTCCCAGACAGGGACTCTGAACATCTCCAGGTCCCTCCAGATATCGGACAATAATACCGCCGGGGTATTCCAGACCGGGGATATGCATCATTCGCTTCTGAAGCAAAACGGGACCAGCAACAATGCCTCCGTTATTCAAAACAATTAACAAAATCCATAATCTATTCTGTAATCTTTTCTTTTAAACTCAAATCCAAAAACAAATGAAAAAAGTAATCCTCACCGGCGTAGCCCTCCTTGCAAGCGCCTACCTCTTTGCTCAATCCAATAATTCCGACATTCAGCAAACCGGAATCAGGAACGATGCCGATGTGAATCAGAACGGAACCGCCAATAAGTCGCTGGTAACTCAGAACAGCAACATCACCTCTTCCATTTTGCAGATTTTAAGAAAAAATGAGGCTGTTGTCGACCAGGATGGAGAGGATAACGAGTCAGACATCCTTCAAAACGGGAACAGGCACTTTTCGAGCGTAACCCAGGACGGAGAAGGGAATAATGCAGTTGTCAAAATCGGACAGGCAGGCGTAAACAATTCACAAAACGAAACTGACATCGACCAGGATGGCGAAGGCAACTCCGCCACCCAGCTTATCGAAGGAAACGGGAGCGACGAGAATTACCTCGAAGCCGACCAGGACGGCGACAACAATACCTCTCTGCAAACAGTAGTCGGCAACAATAGTGACGACAACGAATCTTATGTGGAGCAGGATGGTAACAACAACAATGCTACCAGCACCCAGGAAGGAGATGACAACTATTCTGATATTAGCCAGGACGGCAACAACAACGTCGCCTCTGCCGGACAGGATGGGGACGACAACGATTCCGATATCGACCAGGACGGGAATAGGAACGAAGCCCGCGCAACTCAGACCGGAGATGATAACGATTCCGATATCGACCAGGATGGAAACAGAAACGAAGCCTACGTAGAGCAGATCGGCGAAGACAACGATTCTGATATCGACCAATCCTCTAACGACAACTACGCCAATGTTTATCAGAATGGCGAGAACAACGATTCTGACATTACCCAGGACGGGCTCCTCGGCGGGAATAACACTGCCAACGTTACCCAGAATGGCGACGATAATGAATCGCTCATCAACCAATACGGAAATGGCCTGGTCGGTAATGACGCTACCGTCAATCAGACAGGTGACGACAACTTCTCGCAGATCGGACAGATCGGGGCCGCCAACGAGGCAACTGTAGATCAGACCGGCGACGAAAACCACTCTGAAATTAGTCAGGCAGGTGTGGGTAACAATGCGGATGTAGATCAGTCGGGCAACCTGAACGAATCTTACATTACGCAATCAGGCAACATTATTCCGTTCCTTGGAAATAATGCCATCGTATCCCAGAACGGAGACGGCCACATCTCCACTATCGATCAAAATGGTTCTCTGAACTATGCCAATGTTTTGCAGACCGGCCTTTCGAACATATCGGTCGTAGATCAGAACGGAAGCGGAAACGTTGCCAATGTAGTTCAGACAGGAGGTATGCTTCCTTAGTGCAAAGCATCTTTGCTTCCCCGGGAAATCCGGGATAAAAGTAACGTATCGTGCATCGGGAGAAAGACCTGATGCACGATACCCTGCATATTATGCTAAGCGCATCCGACAGGTTAAAATTTACCTGAATGAAGTAGACATGAGCCGTAAGGTTTTAGGTTTTAGCGGCGCACAAACCCGGTATGAATAACCCTTCGACCAGCGTTCGACTGAGCTCACGCCGAAGTCTCAGGGACCTGAAACCTAACAGCTAATAGCTAAAACCTTTTTATACAAATGAAAAAGACTCTTTTATTCCTGCTATGGCTAACGTCGTTATCGGGTGCAGCCCGGGTATCCGCGCAGGGCTCCGATAACAGGCTTCAGCAGCTTCTGGTGTCAGAAAACAGTTCCGAAGCAGTTATCCGGCAGGAAATACAGGGTTTTGCGCCCCTGAATGCTGCCGCCAACTATGTGGAGCTGCAGCAAACGGGCAATCTTAATATTTCCAATATTGCCGCTTCGGGAAGGTCGCTTGCTATCATGGCATCGCAATCCGGCAATGGCAATCGTATCGATCTTGACTTAGCGGGAGAAGACAGCCAGCTGTTTTTGTCTCAGCAGGGAAATTTCAACAGCATGGTCCTGTCCGAAGTGGTAAGCA